>NZ_AP018316.1:3327201-3347118 GCF_002368115.1 Dolichospermum compactum NIES-806
TGGAGTCGCACCAAAGTAATTAGCAGGGTCAGCATCAGGGGCTACATCCTGCCCGCTGAGATCCTTAGCATTGACAGTTGCAATGTTGGTGTACTGACCAGCAGTAACTGTTTTTGTCGCTTGGTACTTCCAGATTTCTCCAGTGTCAAGTTCGTTGTCTAAATCTATGTCACCAGTGTTGAATCCGCCGGAGTTCACGACGGGGTTAGGGGCAAAGGAAGAATCGGGACCGCCATCATCAACGACAGTCACATTCTTCAGGGGATTCCCACCGTTATTGCTGACATTATAGGTAAACGTTGCTGTACTGCCCACCAGAATCACCGGACCTGTCGGGCTGTCTGCATCCTGTCCATTAATGAACTTCTTAATAGCCAGCGCTGGCAATGGCAGTACATTCGTTCCCACATCGAGGTAGGGAGAACTTGCTGTTGAGCCAAAGTTTGGATTGTTATTAATGTTAGTTGTAGGGGGAGTGGATAACGGATTTGGGACGTTACCTTGCGGTGTCTGATCCTCCCCGTAGGCAACTGCAATTAACGCACCATCGGTCGTAAACAGGCGTGCCCCACTCTGATCGCTGTCATTAAATTTGGAGTCGTACAGGCGAACTGATTGCAGGGCGTTGACTGTATAGGCGATGTCGTATTTTTGTCCATTAGGTGCGGACAGTGTGCTGTTGGCAGGATTGCCATCCCAGTCCACATAGACGATCGTATTAGTAGTTGCCGTCACCCATAGAGGGCTACCGTTTGCACCGGCGACCACATTCCCATTAGTATCCGACGAACCTTGCGCCCAGCCCACTACCACTTGGCTGGTCAGTCCGTTTTGGGGAGTTAAAGTCCAGCCCCAGTCCCAGTTTTGACCAATATAGTTGCTAGTAGCAGAATCGTAGGTTGCTATGACATCAAAATTCCCACCGTTGGGATTGTTGAGATCGTTACCCGTATAGAAATGGATGCCCGATCCGGACACAGTTGGTGTGTAGCGAACAGTCTCACCAGCAGCTACAGTCAAGTTCCCTGTGCCAGCCGTTGTGCGATAGTTGACCGTAATGGTGCCACTGCCAGGATTGTAAAGAAAATAGCTGACTGGACCGGAATTGTTACTAGGGGTAACTGTTGTGGTGACAGGAGAATAGTAACTGTTACCCAACTTGTCCAGAGGCTTAAGAGCAAAGGAGTCTGACTGGAAGTTGGCATTAATCACCCCTGTAACCAAGTCAACTTGAACGGGATTACTCGCTAAAACCCTTGAGTTCACATTGATTCCTGGTCCACTGGGAAGGGAAGGATTGCTGCCATCCCCAGTGCCTCGGACAACATAGGTTTGTCCTTGATTGAGGGTTACGTTGACATCGGTGGCATCAGCAAAATCGCCATCCCCGTTGACATCAATTTGAACCAGGGTATTGTCTTGAGCCGCACCGACCGCCAGTCCGGCGTAGCTGAACATACCATTGTCGTTGGTCAGGTTTTGCCCCACTGGGACTTTGTAATCTTTGCCATAGCGGAAGATATCAAAAACCTCGACTGCTCCTCCTAACACCGATCCCCCACTGCCTTCAACCGTCTGCGGCCAGTAACCGCGAGTCACAGCGATCGCGGTAGTAGCACCAATCTTGTCTCCCCCATCGAAGTAAATCTGAGTGCCACGAGGGTTGGTGGGAACGACATTCCGCAAAACGACAATATCTCCAGCCTTGAAGATATCTCCGGTGATACCAGGCGCTGCACCGTTTTCATCAATGCCATCGCCCCAAATCTGAGTGCCTCCTGGATTGCCGATGCTATAAATGTTGGTGGGGTTAGTAATATTGGAATCGTAGCCATTTTCCCACTGATCGTAGTAGATCAAGGTTCCGTCACGGCTCATCGTCATGGAAATAATACTGATAATGCCATCGGAGACGTTATTTTCTAGATCGTTGAAAATGTAGTTAACTTGCTGCTCTGGCACAGGCACGAAGTAAGTCTGTAATAATGCTGGATCGGCATCCGTAAATGTCGTCGTTGCCACTTGGTCATCCGTTGTCCCAAACGTACGATCCGCACCACTGCCCGTCGCCGTCAAAATCAACCTCGCATTGAACGCATCAGGCGTACCACTACCAGTGCCATTATTATCCGTTGGCACGCGCCAGACTACCAACACCTCTCCATTTGCTATGTCATCCAATTCACTAGCACCCCCGTCTGTAACGGAAAAGGGCTGATACACATCCGCATTACCATCATCGCCAAAATCATCGGGGTCATCTTCGATCGCAAATGTAATCGTTGAGCCTTTAGCAAATCCACTTGCTGTAATCTTAACGGTTTCACCGGGAGCGTAATCCGCTTTATCCGTACTAACCGTCATGTCTTGGTTGGGCAATAAGTTATCTGTCATGACTATTTGCTCTCAGTAAAATAGTTGAATTGAAGTGAATTTCCCACCTATAGGGCAAGGGCAGGGAAGACACTGATCGCATTTCCCGTGGTCTGTGCTAAAAACTGGCTGTCAATCAACTCCTCATAGGCAGCTAAATCCTGCTGCCAGTAAGCGATCGCCTGATTTAAATTCTCCAAACGTTCCTCCCCTGATTCACCACTCACCTCATGGTGGAAATTGCCGGCAAACAACACTGCGGGAACTTCTTCATCTAGCATTTTTAGCTTCACCTCATTAATACCCAATCGCAGTTGGCAGCTTTCTAAGGTGTAAATCAAGTTAATTCCCGCCTGCATCGGTGCAGTGCCGAAATTCTGCCAGCTACCTTGGGCAAGAATTGTTTCCGTAATATATTCGTAAGCGGCATCTGGCTGGCCTTCAAAGGTGACAAACCGCTGAGGATTGATGCCCACCGCTCGGTAATCCAGATTAGGCAAAACGGCAGCATAGCGGCGAGCAATGTCGGCAATCTGCATCTCTTCAAGGTGGTTGCTTATGCCTTGGGAAAAGCTCACCATTTCCGACTGCGCCGACATCCTGATGCCATTTTTGAAGATAATGTGAGTCCCTCGTGGGGATATTACCGGAGGACGCGCCAATTCCCAGTCTGTGGGAATTACGCCACTACCATTCAGGAAATCTGGAGTTAACAGGGTCGAACTGTGGTTTCTAATGGCTAAGACAATGGATATATCCTGAATATGTGCAGTTTCATGAAAGTTTTTTAGCATCAATCAATTACTCCTTTCTAAGGTATTGAAGTTAAGATCAATCGAAATTACTAGTAGACAACGCCGAAAATAACCAATCATTAAAAATTCCTAAAAAGCTGATTTAGTAGGCTCTTGGAGTCTCTCCAAGTAGAGCAAATACCCTTGTTTAATCTGCTTTTCACATTTTTAATTGTTAATTCTAACGTCCTGTACTATTCCTAATAAATACCTGATTTATTCAGCTTTCATGTATTAGGCAAGGTTGATTTTTTGCAGCGTAAAGCTATTACTCATAATTAATCACGACACTTTTCATAACCTTTGTGGAAAATACAAACATTATGATGCCAATCAATTTTTATCCACAAATAAGCAAGTGGAAAATTATGAGAAACTCCTTGCTCGTTAAAACCTATCGGTTTAACAGCATTGTGTTTTGGTTGATAAGCCCGTTACTTTATGTAGGTATAGTACCCACACAAATATATTATTAATTGACAATCTCTTTTACCCTGAGATTTCAGAACAAACATAACATGGATATCTTTACTTAGCAATAACTATTCTCAAAATTTTCCAGCCAAATTGGCGATTTTCATCCGATAAAACCCTTATCGAAAAAGAACCTGCTAGAGAATATACAAGCTATTTGATTATAAATAGAGGCAATATTTGATAATAATATGCAACACAAGGTATGTTTAATGTCTCTGGTGCTAGGTTTAATATCGTTTGATATTGGAGGGGGTTGGGTTCTTGTATTTCACTCAACCAAGAACCGCTATAAGCTAAAATTTGCTCACTGAGAACGTTGAATATTACCTGATTTTACCCAACCTTCTTTATCAGTATCAGGAATGCGAATTTTTTGCCATTTTTTATCGGCGCTTTCTTCTAAAATAATGACTTTTTTATTACCCCCAACCCCTGCTATACTGGGAGAGTTCGCATCTGGTTTTGCTCGCATACTTAACCCATCTGCCCAAGTGACAGTTCCTTCGTAGGCATCTGGTGGTAGTGGCTTGGGTGATTCTGTGGGTGTGGGTGTGGGTGTAGGGCTAGATGTGGGGTTGGGAGTAGTTAGTTTTTTAGGTGGGGATTTGGCAATGGCTTTGGGCTTTTTGGCTGAGAAAGAAGGATTATCGTTAGGATACATTGGCTTGGGAGGAGTTACGGCGGTACGGTTAACAAAATAGAGGGCAACTGTTAAGCCAGTACCTAATAAAACTGCGATCGCTAAGACAAAACCGAGTATAACTTTAAGTAAGTTTGTCAGCATATAGTAGGGAATTGGTAATTGGTAATTGGTAATTGGTAATTGGTTAGTTTTTTTCTTCTTTCTTCTTTCTTCTTTCTTCTTCCTTTTCTTCCTCCTGACTCCTGACTCCTGACTCCTATAATTGACGTTGAATGCGATCGCTTAAAGGACTATATTTAGATGCTAGACGCGCCCTACCGGCGGCTGCCCATTCTTGGAGTTTTTGAATCTGTTCCACAGCGGTTCGTGCTAAGGGGATAATTTGACTGGCAGCCTCTAAAATATCATCAGTGGTAAAATCACGGTTTTGACTAAAGCCAATGTGCATGGCTTCAATTAACGTTTGTTCAATTTCTGCACCGGAAAAATCGGGGGTTTCGTAGGCTAATCTCTCGATTTCATAGCTGTTCAAATTATGGGGACGCAATCGGGATAAATGCACATTGAAAATAGCTTTTCTTTCTTCTTGGCTGGGTAAACCGACAAAGAAAATTTCATCAAATCGCCCCTTTCGTAACATTTCTGGTGGTAAAGCCTGAATATCGTTAGCAGTAGTTACGACAAAGACAGGGGAAGTTTTTTCCGCTAACCAATTGATAAAAGTCCCAAATACTCGGCTTGTAGTTCCCGCATCACCTTTGCTACCCAAACCAGAAAAAGCCTTATCAATTTCATCAATCCAGAGTATGCAGGGAGCGAGCGCTTCTGCGACTTGAATCATTTGCCGGGTGCGGGATTCTGATTCACCCACCAAACCGCCAAATAACCGCCCTACGTCTAATCGTAACAGAGGTAAATGCCAATGGTGAGCGATCGCCTTGGCAGTTAAAGACTTACCAGTTCCCTGAATTCCCACCAACATTAACCCACGAGGATGAGGTAAACCGTATTGTCGGGCTTTTTCGCTAAAGGAACCCCCACGCCGAATTAACCAATCCTTCAAATTATCCAAACCACCAATATCAGTAATTTCCTCAGTGGCGGGGTAAAAATCAAGAATTTGGGTTTGGCGGATAGTTTGCCGCTTTTCTGCCAAAACTAAATCTACATCTTCTGGTTCTAATTGTCCATGAGTGGCAACTCCTCGCGCTAATACCCGGCGGATTCTTTCCATAGACAACCCCTGACAAGAACGCACCAAATCATCTAAAAACTTACCGTCAGGTGGATTCCCAGTCGCTTGTAACAACCGTTCGACCTCCATTTTGATTTCGGGGGCGTTAGGTAGGGGAAACTCAACCACCGTCAGCACTTCCGTTAAATCGTCAGGAATAGCAACGCGAGGGGATAATAAGACAATATTTTTCGGTTGGGATTTCAGGAGTCGGGCCAAATTACGGAGTTTGCGAGAAATAGCCACATCATCCAAAAACCGATGATAATCCCGTAAAATCAGCACCGCTGGGGCAGTAGGAGTCAACTTTTCCACAAACTCCAAAGCCTGTAAGGGGTTACGTTTCCCAAACCCCACATCATTGGGACTACCCTGATAACCGTCCACAAAATCCCAAGTATACACCGGACGATTACCTTGATTTGCCGCCTCTTCCCGAATCGCCGCCTCTACCCGTTCCTCCTCATAAGTAGGAATATAAATCAACGGATAACGGGCGCGGAGTAACAATTTAAACTCATCACGAAAATTCATAAAAGTAATTATGCTTAAATTTTTAAATTTAGGATTTTAAAAAAATCTCTAACTTATAATACATGAAGTAGGTTGACCTTGAAAATTGTCGTTATGGCAAGGCAATAGACAATAGGCAAGTTTTCCAAAAATTCTCTTATGTCGAACTCAGGTTAGGTATGGCAAAGATAAGTAATTTTACATAATTTTTTACTTTAAAAATTAACTTATTCTCTATCTCCGTGTCAAATTTAAACTCTGTTGATCTAAAATATAAATTACGGTATAATTTTGATAAAACAGATTTTTATTTCTAAATCCACCATGAATAAAGTTACATTAGAGATTCCTGATCAATTAATGAATCAATTGCAAAATCAATCTGATTCTTTACAAAATGTTTTGCTTAAAGCCTTGGAAGCATATTTAGCGGTAGAACCATCAAATTTAATCAAAACTAAAACTTGGGAACTCTGTGGAAGTTTAGAAATTCCTAATCCTGACCCTGAATTTATAATTAAAGATCAACAAGCAGAATTATCTACTAACTATGCAGAACATATTGATGATATTTTATATTAAACTCAACTATTTTAATATAAAATCATGAATCAAGAAATAATTGTTGATACCTCAGCTTTAATTGCTTTTTTTGTTAAATCTGAAACCAATCATCAACTAGCAAAACAATATACATACCATAATCTAAATCATCGCTGGATTATCTTAGAAACAGTATTTGATGAAACAGTCACTTAGATTAGAAGTAAAATCTCTAGTGATGCTTCTATTAAAATTGGTCAAGTTTTAAGAACTGAACATAGTTATATCGTATCCGCTCAATAAATGGGGGCGGACTACCCATTCGGGGACGATTTTACGCCATTTGAGGCTTGTCATGGAAGGATTTACCCCGGATTATTGAGCGGTTACGTTATATCAATATTTCTGATCAAGATGATCAACTTATCTGGGAGACTTTTTGTAAATATAATGATAAAGAATGGAGTTATACTGATTGTTCTATTTTAGTAATGGCAAATCGTTTAAGTGTCTTTGAAGTTTTTGCCCTTGATGAGCATATTCGTCAGATGGCAGGATTAGGTATTGTTTGTGTGCCATAAAAAATATTTCACAACACATAAATTAGATTTTTTGTCAATGGTTAATTTCTAAATCATATCAGATTATCCTGTACCCATCCTTTGAAAAATATAATATAAGTTATATTTTTTATATACAATAATAAATACAGTCAATATCTACCACTAATAAAAAAATCTATGCTTACCCAAGATAAAAAACAAATCAACTGGAAACCTATTATCAAAAAATTTGTCGCTGTAGTTGGTGAAAAAGGTGTAGTTCAACGCAAAGAAGAACTTCTCACTTATGAATGTGACGGTTTAACCAGCTATAAACAACGTCCCCCAGTTGCAGTATTACCCCGAACCACAGAACAAGTATCAGAAATTGTCAAAATTTGCAATCAATTCGCCGTTCCTTTTATTGCGAGAGGTTCAGGAACAGGTTTATCTGGTGGTGCTTTACCAACAGAAAAATCCGTTTTGATTATCACTTCTTTAATGCGACAAATCCTCAGCATTGACTTAGAAAATCAACGTGCTGTCGTGCAACCGGGAGTAATTAATAGTTGGGTGACACAAGCAGTTAGCGGTGCTGGTTTTTATTTTGCACCTGACCCTTCTAGTCAAATTATTTGTTCCATTGGTGGCAATATTGCTGAAAATTCTGGAGGAGTCCATTGTTTAAAATATGGTGTCACTACTAATCATGTTTTAGGTTTAAAACTTGTGCTTCCAGATGGAGAAATAGTTGATGTTGGTGGACAAATTCCGGAAATGCCAGGTTATGATTTAACAGGTGTATTTGTCGGTTCAGAAGGAACATTAGGAATTGCCACAGAAATTACTTTAAAAATTCTGAAAAGTGCGGAATCAATTTGTGTTTTATTAGCAGATTTTACCAGTGTAGATGCTGCTGCTGCCACTGTTTCTGATATTATCAGCGCGGGAATTATTCCTGGTGGTATGGAAATGATGGATAATATTAGTATTAATGCTGTAGAAGATGTTGTTGCTACTAATTGTTACCCCCGTGATGCCACAGCGATTTTATTAGTAGAAATTGATGGTTTAGAAGTAGAAGTTTCTGCCAATAAACAGCGAGTTACAGAAATTTGTCGCCAAAATGGGGCGCGAAATGTTACTACTGCCAGTGACCCAGAAACCAGATTAAAATTATGGAAAGGTAGAAAAGCGGCTTTTGCGGCTGCGGGACATATTAGCCCAGATTATTATGTGCAAGATGGGGTAATTCCTCGAACTCAATTACCTTATGTTCTTCAAGAGATTGAGAGATTAAGTCATGAATATGGTTATCCTATTGCTAATGTTTTTCATGCTGGAGATGGTAATTTACACCCATTAATTTTATTTGATAATTCTGTACATGGAGAATTGGAAAAAGTCGAAGAATTGGGAGGAGAAATTCTCCGACTATGCGTAAGAGTAGGTGGTAGTATTTCCGGTGAACATGGTATTGGTGCTGATAAGAAATGCTATATGCCAGATATGTTTAGTGAAGCTGATTTAGAAACTATGCAATGGGTAAGACAGGTATTTAATCCCCAAGGTTTAGCAAATCCTGGGAAGATTTTCCCCACACCTCGTACTTGTGGAGAAGCAGCAAAAGCATCTATTCAACAATTCTCCGGTGTAGAAAGATTTTAAGAAAGGAGGTAGGTGTGCAGGCCCTGCGCCCAGTCAGGAGTTCGGAGTTCGGAGGAAGAAATTGAAGAATAGAGCATGAAATTTCTCCTCTGTTCCCTGGTTCATCAAAAAATATTCATATCTTTATCTAATCCGCACAATAAAATTAGATTTTGTAGTTATATGGATATTAGCAATCTCGATTTAGTTAACAAATGAATTCTGTATTTCAGCGAGTTTTTGGATATTTTTTGTGTTTGGGATTTGTCATTAGTTTAACAATATTTCCCATTTTTGGAAATCCTGATTATACTCAAAATTCAAATTCTTTACCTGTAACTACAGAAATTCGTGGTGTTTGGCTGACTAATGTTGCCAGTGGTGTCTTTTATATCCCTTGGGGTATTGAAAGGGCAATAAATCAATTAGCAAACCTCAATTTCAATACCATTTATCCCGTAGTTTGGAATCGAGGTTACACCTTTTATAAAAGTCCTTTAGCCAAAAAAATTACAGGTTCAGATAGTCAACCTTTGCTGAATTTTATTCATGGTAAAAATGATTTTTTAGCCAAGGTAGTTAAATTGGCTAGAAGTAAAGATTTGACAATAATGCCTTGGTTTGAATATGGGTTAATGACTCCTCCAGATTCTGCGTTAGCTAAACTACATCCAGACTGGTTAACTATTGGACAAAAGGGTGTAGAATCCATATCTGAAAACTTACTAGAAGATATGATTAATGGGGTTTATAAACAAGCTTGGCTAAATCCTCTACATCCTCAAGTTCAGAACTTTATTCGCGGGTTAATTTTAGAAGTTGTCAAAAACTATAATGTAGATGGTATTCAAATTGATGATCATTTTGGAATGCCTGTGCAGTTTGGTTATGATGCTTTTACGGTAAAACTTTATCAAAAAGAACATCGAGGGAAAAAACCACCAAGTAATCCTTTTGATTCAGAATGGATGCGCTGGAGGGCTAATAAAATTACTGCATTTATGAACAGTATTTCTAAATCTGTAAAAGCAATTAAACCCTATGCTAAAATATCTCTTTCTCCAAACTCACAATATTTTGCTTATAAATACTATTTACAAGATTGGGAAAATTGGGTAAAACAAGATCTAATAGATGAGTTGATTTTACAGGTATACAGAAGTGAAAAAACCTCTTTCATCACAGAAATGTCCAAACCATCAATAAAATCGGCTATGAAGAAAATTCCTGTAGCTATTGGTATCTCAACCGGAAATTTATTAAAGCCTGTAGAGATTGATCAAGTTAAGGAACAAATAAAAATAGTCCGCAAGCAAAAACTTGCTGGTTTCTCTTTTTTCTATTGGGAAAGTTTATGGGGTTATATTGCTCCCGAATCACCTTATCAACGTCGTCGAGCTTTTCTCCAGATGTTTGATACTCAAGCTGTAAGACCATTAAGATTGAAGAAAGTATAATGCAATTATCATCTGTTAAATCTAATTCTATAATTTTAAATTTTACATTGAAATGGGTTTTTGCTACTTTTATGGGATTTTTATTGAGTTTATTAATGATTGAAATCAGTGAAAAACCAGATATGAGTGTTTTAGAAGCTGCTATCGGGAGTTTAACAATTTCTATCCCCCAAAGTTATCTGCTCAGACAAACTATTTCTCCTGGACAATGGGTACTATCTACTCTTTTTTCTTGGATAATTATTGCTACAATTGGTGTTGGTGTTTTGGGTTGGACTGTGACCACTTCTGCGTTTCTACCCACGCGAATTTTTTTAGGCATTATTGTTGGTGGTATTGGTGGTTTATTAATTGGTGTATCCCAATGGTGGTTAGCTATTCCTCCATCATTTCCCTCAGCATGGAAATGGGTATTTGTCAATATTATAGGTTGGATGATAGCTATACCCATTGGTTCAACTGTCGGCTTATTTTTGCACAGAATTACTAATTTATTTTTAGGGGAAGTGATGGGATTGGCTGTTACTTGGTTATTAGTGGCAATATTAACAGGAATCTCTGCGGTGAGAATTATACTCAAAACGGCTTAATAGTTTGATTCTATCGGTAGGGGTAAAGCAAAAACTCATTGGTGTCAACTTAACGTAAAACCCATATACAGCTTCAATACCATCCATTCCTGGCATCTGAATATCCATGAGAATTAGGTCAGGATGTGTTCTACCCAAATGATCGGCGGCGGGTATACCATTTATCTCTGCCATCACTTCATTAATTCTCAGGAAGCGATAATCTTCATCAATTAAGCGTAAAGTATCCCATGTTGGGGGGGATCTCGGAAGCTAACCTATATAATTAGTTTTGGTTTGTAATTTTAAATCGTCATGACTCTACCTAACTGGATTACTTTTTCTCGACTGCTGGGAATACCTTTTTTACTTTATGGTTTATACAATCCCACCAATGAAGCCAAATGGATATGTTTAACTATATTTTTAATTGCCGCCTTAACTGATTGGTTAGATGGATATTTAGCCAGAAAACTCAACCAAATTAGCGAATTAGGTAAGTTTCTTGATCCTTTAGTAGATAAATTATTGGTACTTGCACCATTATTAGTATTAGTAGAATTAGGCAAGATTCCAGCTTGGGCGGTTTTTGTAATTTTAGCACGGGAATTAGCGATCGCAGGTTGGCGAGTTAATCAAACTACCATCACCGGAGCAAACATTTGGGGTAAACTGAAAACAGTTAGTCAAATTATTGCTATATCTCTATTAATTGCCCCCTTATCTCCAACTTGGGAAACTCCAGTTTTAATTACCTTTTGGATATCTGTAATATTGACAATTGTTTCAGGAGTCATTTATCTAATTCCTCAAAAAATTAGCGAATAAAATCAAAGTAGAGCAAATTAAATGTCGAAGATAGAAGGCTTTAGAGTTAGAAATTACAGAGTTATTCGTGATATCACTTTGGGGAAATTATGGAACACACAAACTGCCAAGCCATTAACACCAATGACAGCCGTTATTGGTAAGAATGGTGTGGGAAAAAGTACCATTTTCGACACTTTCGGTTTTCTTGCCGATTGCTTAAAAAATGGAGTAGAAGAAGCTTGTTATGCTCATGGTCGTGGTGGCTTTGAGAAAATTCTCTCTCAAGGACAACAGGGAAGTATTGAGTTTGAAATCTATTATAAAGAAGATGGTAATGCCCGACCAATTACTTATGAATTAGCAATAGATATTGACTCATCTCGAAGACCTTATGTAAAAAAAGAGAGACTGAGACAATGCAGAAAAGGACAAGGTAAGGGACAACCTTTTTCTTTTTTAATTCTCAATGAAGGCAGAGGAATCGCATGGAAAGGTGAACAAGAAGGCAAACAAGATGATTTTGATGTGTCAGATTTAATGGATAAAATCCAAAGGGGTGAAGCAGAAAAAGAAAGCAAAGAAACCGAAGTAGTTGAACTTGACGATAAGCGAAAACTGGGAATTGCTACTTTAGGTTCACTTAAACAACATCCCCGAATTTCTATGTTTAGAAGATTTATTGAAGGATGGTATTTAAGCTATTTTACACCAGATGCTGCCCGCAGTTTACCTCTAGCTGGACCACAAAAGCATTTAAATACTCATGGAGATAATTTAGGTAATGTAGTTCAGTTTATGGAAAGAGAACATCCAAAAAAGTTTCAATCCATACTGGAAAAAATAGCCAACAAAATTCCCGGTGTCAACAAGATTAGCACTTCCCCAAGTCCAGATGGAAGACTGCTTTTATGTTTCAATGACAAAGGGTTTCAAGACCCATTTTACTCTCAACAAATGTCAGATGGTACACTCAAAGTATTTGCGTATCTTCTGATGTTGGAAGATCCATCACCACCACCATTTTTGTGTATCGAAGAACCAGAAAATGGACTTTATCATAAACTTTTAGAAACTCTAGCTAGAGAATTTCGAGAACACACTACAGGTCAAAAAGGTGGATCACAAATATTTGTGACAACACATCAACCATATTTTGTAGATGCCCTTGAACCTGAAGAAGTTTGGATATTAGAAAAGGGCGAAGATGGATTTGCTAAAATTAAGCGGGCTAGTGAAGATCCTTTGATTAATAATCTTGTTTCTGAAGGGTTACCCCTGGGTGGACTTTGGTACAGTGACTACTTGGACGCAAGGTGAATATATGCACTTTGAGATATTAGTTGAGGATGTTTCCGGCAAAACTACTCTTGAGATTCTTGTTCCAAAAATTATTAACCCCGAACAACACACATTTAATATTCATGCTTATAAAGGAATAGGGCATATTCCTAAAAATCTCATATCTAATTCTGATCCCAAAAAACGAATTTTGCTCGACCAATTACCGCGACTTATTCAAGGCTATGGTAAAACATTTGCCAGTTATCCTCCTAATTATCACGCTGTTCTGATCATTATTTGCGATCTTGATGACAGATGTTTGAGTGTTTTTCGCCAAGAATTACTTAATGTTGTAGACTCTTGTGAACCGAAACCAAAGACGCAATTTTGCATCGCTATTGAGGAAGGCGAAGCATGGTATTTAGGTGATTTAGCAGCAGTAAAGGCGGCTTATCCAACTGCTAAACCAGCAATCCTAAATTCATACACCAATGATGATATTTGTGGCACATGGGAGAAGTTAGCCGACGCAGTATATCCCGGTGGTTGTCAAAAGTTGTCTAAACTTCCTTATCAGGTAAGGGGGAGAGAGAAAACAACTTGGGCGGAAAAGATATCTCCTTTTATGGACATTGATAATAATCAATCATTAAGCTTCTGTTATTTTCGAGATCAGCTTCGACGTTTAAGTGGGCAGTAAAGCAAGAAATGGCAATAAAAAACCCTGGCGAAACTGACCAGGGTTGATTAGGAGAAAATTTGAATGACGATTAGATACAAATACCGAAGCGGAAAATTTTAGCTAACCCCCAAGGTAATTAGAACTATAGAAGTTAAAAGTAATATTGCTACTGCGCCTTGAAAAGCATACTTATTTTGTTGTGCCTTACTAGGAAATTCTGCGTGGTAAAGTTTCGGTTCTTTGGCGTAGTTGTTAAGAATGCCTTTTTCATCCGTTGTGGTATACATAATTTTTTTCTTTGGTTTGTTACCTTATGTAAACTAATATAACAAGATTGTTACAAAGTGTCAATAGAACTTGACAAAAAAATAATAGATGCTATTGATAAGCCCTACTTACAGCAAATTGTCATTAAACCCGGAACAAGAACCCCACCCCCAACCCCCTCCCCGCAAGCGATGAGGGGGCTAAGATGCAATACTGCTCGGTTGAGCCTGAAAAGTCATTATATGGTAGGTTGGGTTGTTCGCGTCAGCGTTGCGGAGCAATGGAACGAAACCCAACATTATCAAGGATTTTGTTGGGTTTCGCTATCGCTCAACCCAACCTACATTTCCTTAACCGACAAGTATTGGGCTAAGATGTACCTTATATGATTGGAAATCGCTGCATTTGGAATCAGAGAAGAAGTCTTGGTGACAGCAGGCATAAAAAAACCCACCTGCGCTGGGTTCCAATGGGAAATTAGCGCAGGTGGGTGGAGATTAATGTAATTAAAAGCCGATAAATGTTTTAGCAGTTCACAAACTAGTTGTAAACTGCTATGTAAAAAGATTTTCGTTTTAAATGGGCAGTACCAGACTCGAACTGATGACATCCTGCTTGTAAGGCAGGCGCTCTACCAACTGAGCTAACCGCCCGTTTCTTTCACTCAATTAATATAGCATAGCCTTTTAAAATTTTGCAAGTCTTTTGAGAAAATTTTTTTACTGGATGGAAAAGGCTGATGTGAACGGGATTGAGCTATACTGACTCAGGATTTCACTGTTAATTTTATATTTTTAATTTCCGAAGATGCCCTCTGGTCAAACGCACGATCGCATTACTATTTGGTCTATGCCTGTGGTCGCGGGTGTAACGCTAATTTCCACTCACAGCAGTAATATGACTTTGTTGGTGGCGGGTGGGTTTATGTTTGGGGGGCTGATGTTTGGTCCTGATTTAGATATTTACTCCCGTCAATTTCAGCGGTGGGGTTTTCTGCGGTGGATTTGGCTACCTTATCAAAAAAGTTTGCGGCATCGGTCTTTTTTATCTCACGGTCCGATTATTGGCACAACTTTACGGGTAGTGTATCTGACGACTTTTTTGGCGTTGGTGGCGATTGTGGTGGTGATGATTTTTACCAAGTTGGGAAATGTGGCTTGGAATTGGGGAGAACTGTGGGGGACTGTGGGGAAGACCATCTATATGTATTATGGAGAATTTTTTGCCCTCTTTGTCGGCTGTGAACTCGGTGCAATGAGCCATTCTTGCAGTGATTGGACTGTTTCTGGTTATAAGCGCTTTCAAAAACAGGGTATTCAAGGTTTACTCCCTCGTGGCAAAATTAAGAAACGTAAAGTTAGCCCCAGTCGTCGCAGTGTCAAAAAGCGGTAAAAAGATGGAAATTAATCAGACTTTAGAGGCGTTACAAGAGTTAATAAATGTGGTAGCGAAATTGCGATCGCCTCAAGGTTGTCCTTGGGATTTGGCACAAACACCAGAAAGCCTTACACCTTATGTGATTGAAGAGGCTTATGAGGTGGTAGATGCCATTCAAACAGGGGATAAAAAGGCTATTTCTGAAGAATTAGGTGATTTATTATTACAGGTAGTATTACAAGCCCAAATTGCCAGTGAAGCGGGTGATTTTTCTTTGCAAGAAGTTGCTGAGGGTATTTCTCAAAAGTTAATCCGTCGTCATCCTCATGTATTTGCTGATGTGACTGTGGCAGGTATGGAAGAGGTACATAAAAATTGGGAAACCATCAAAGCGGCGGAAAAAGGGGAATCTGTAGAAACCCAAAAACTCAGTGATCAATTGAATCGTTATCGTCGCAGTCTTCCCCCATTAAGTGCAGCGATGAAGATATCCGAAAAGGCGGCTAAGATTGGTTTTGAGTGGAATCATGTAGATGAAGTTTGGGGTAAATTTCATGAAGAGTTAGGGGAATTTCAACAGGCTTTAGCTGAGGAAACCAAAGAAAGACAAGAATCCGAATTAGGTGATTTACTATTTGCCATTATTCAAGTTGCCAGATGGCATAAACTTGACCCCAGTGCAGGTTTACAAGGGACAAGTCAGCGATTTATTCAACGGTTACAAAAAATGGAGGATGTGATTCAACGTCCGTTAACAGATTATAGTTTAGAAGAATTAGATGCCCTTTGGCAACAAGCTAAAGCCCAACTTGGTCACTAGGTGCTAAATATACCTCTTGCAAAATTACTTTTATCTTAGAGGATGTTTGAAAAGTTTTTAATGTATAAATAAACCCCTCTCCAAACCTCTCCCCGCATCGGGGAGAGGCTTTGAAACCCCCATTCTCTCGTAGGCAAGAGGGGAAGGGGAGTTAGGTTTCTGGAGATTATCGGTTTGATCTAATACTTTTCAAACACCCTCTAAGAAATTATGCCATGATTTTGAATGAAATACCTACAGAATAAGGCTTTAAAGGAATTTGAACCTATTTTTCCGTAAAAAGTAGGGAAGAACTAAAATTTTAGAGGCTATTTTATTTATCTTTATTACCCAACAAGTACCATGGTATTTTAATACATTCTATGTTGTAAAGCATCTTGCTACGACTTAGTGTGTTTTTAATCCATGCTACAATAGAATCTTTAGTAAAAATTTCTATATACAACATAATTATAAGCAATAGTATGCTTTTAGTCTTTAAGAGTAGTGTAGGCATCCTATCTATATCTATAATAGCTGTTATAATTTTCCTATATGTTGCCTCCCTATCCATTTTATTATCTAGAATAATAGATAAAGTTACTAATTTACCCATACGTTGCTCGTACAATTGTTGCCTCCAAGAGTCATTAACTAATAATGCAGCCCACTCCTCAAATGTTATATCATTAACGCGCAGTCTAGGCGAATAGATGGATGAATTAGCGAACATTTGTAACAATTCTTCAGCTTTTACTGCTGATAGATGTGGTAATTCGGGAATTTCTGCTTTCATCTCTAGTGGTAATGTTATTTCCATGACTGTGATGTCTTGGATTAAATTATCTACTGTAATTGCATAGGTTCTATCATGGAAATTATACTTACCCAGGTTTTTTAAATAACTATGGGTTGTGAAACCACATACTTCTATCCAACATTCATCTTCCTCTGGTTCTAAATTTACTTGAATAGCTAGATAATAGTCTCCTACCCATTCGGGAATATCTACCCATTCTTGGGGAACAGAAAACTCCTCAAATTCACTTATTTCACAGGGAATAATTACTATTTGTCTTTCCCCTAATTTAATACCCGCACCATTTACCACTTCCCATATACTAGATAAACTTTTTGCACTGGGATATATTACAGGTTCAGCTAGACTTTGTTCATTTCTAAACCAGTCAATTAATGTATATAAACTCAGGTAATTTATATAGGAATTATGACGAGCTATAGTATGAGAATGGTGCTGTGATTGTTTCCATGCCTGTTCTTGAATAGATGGTAAGATAGGTAAGTGTAAGTATTCGTTCTTGTGTTCCGCTAATTTGTAAATCATAATTGCCTCGTAATTGGGGTAAATTTAACTTCTGTCATGAAAATTCCTGAAGACAATAATAGAAATTATGTTTTTCTATATGTACATATTATTTTATCTAATATTGAATTAGCTATATCTATAGTTGGATTCTGCCATTTTCTTTCGGAAATGCTTAACTTTAATCTATTTCTGTCGGTTTCACAAATATTTAAATTTAAACAAGCATTGTCAATTAATTTTTGAGAAAAAGCGGACAATGCTAATTCTAAACTGTCGTGAACAAGTTTTTCCAGTTTTTTAAGCAACCCTTGTTCTAGTTTACCTTGAATTTGATTGATCATTTTTAGTAAATCTTTCTCAGTCATATTCAACTTCATAGTAAGTTGACAATCATCTATTCTTTGTCCATATTTCAATTCTAATAACCGATTTTCTGAAGTATCTAATGTTTTTACAACCTCTATTAAAATACGACGTAGATAATTAGAGTCCAAAGGTTTATGATAACTATCACCCAACCTATTTAACCAATTATCTATATAGTTATTTATCCACGTTTCAGGGGTTACGGATTGGTACAAACTTTCAATCAATATATCCATAAACTCGATTTTGATGTTTTTAACACGGTGGGAAATTGCAGTTTGGGTAAGTGAAAAAATATTGCCTATGTCTTGCTGTTTCATTTTGAAACCATAAGTGAGAACTACTATTTTTTTATCAGTTGCGTTTAAATTACTGAATCTTTGGATAACTAATTGCAAATCTAACCCCAATGGGTTAATTTTATCTGCATCTTTGCTTTTTTGATTATTAGTATAATTGTCTTGGTAATTATAAACATTTGATTGTGGATTAAAATAATTAGATAGAGATGTATTGCAAATTTCTATCCATTCTTTCAATGTTTCAGTGGTAATATTTTGACTGATAAAAACTTCGTCGGGGGAAGAAGGAAGCACTCTATCTTTATTGTAACTGTTCACAGACTCTTCATAGTCAGATTCCTGTGGTTCTGGGTATTTATCTCCCGACTTCCTGGCTACATTATTGGCAATCCTATTATACATATAAACCCTTTTGAAAAACCTACGTGCAAATTGAATTTTGGTTATTAAACCATTATTTATTCCATTATTTTCCAGGGCTTGATTTAATTCTTTTTCACTACATTTAATCAACCTACGCCACGTAGAAAATTTCAGCCCCAACTTATCTTTAATAACATTTTCTAAAACTGCTTGAATATAGTATTCAAACAGTCCTTTGTTGTGATCATATTTATTAATCACAACTTTAAATTCCTCTGAATTATAAACAAATTGACGAGCAATAAATAAGCCACTCAACATTAGTTCATATCTTTTGTCTTGCTGATACTTATCGTTATAGAATACTTTTCTTGTGGCTTTGTAGATACTTTCTTCACAAAAACATTGTAAATACTGCCATGCCATTTCTACTGTTTGTGTTTCCACTTGGTTATCAAAAATTATTTGCATCCAATAAATTACTAGTATTTGAGGATCATCGTGTTGGTATAATGATTCAAATTCTTGAGTCCTCTTTTGATATGATTCAAGATTACGCTTTAATTTGTTATCTACTTGTATTTGCGGACTGCAATCTGGATTGATGCCTATTATTCGCGTGTAGAACTTAGCCTCAAGTATGTTATTAGACATGACAACCCTGGCAAGAGTTTATACTTATTTAAATTGATGCAGAATTTAGAGCGTGACTGTATGGTTTGCACACTCCATTAAATTTAGTCTTTCTATCTGATATTGGGATCATAATGGGCAATTTATGAATTGAGATATTGTTTATCCCCAAAAGCGGATAATTTCATATTTATCTAAATTTACTCCCAATTAGTTGATGGGATTTGCGGTAAATCCTTTGTTACCAATAAAAGGAGAATTGACATGAGTAAGATTATATCATCGGCGATCGCTGTTTCTGCCGTTGGTGTATGTAGTATTTTGTCAGGTATATTTAATGTCAATGTACTACCATCCCAAGCAAAATCGTTAACTAAACTTCAAGAACCGTGCTACCACATATCAGGAACACCGCAGTACAAGGAAGATTGCAATAAGTCAATTGAAGATTCAACTCAACCTAGAAAAAAAACCCCATTTGCAATTCCAACTAAACCTAAAAGGACACCTGGATTTGAAGATCCAATTGTGTGTATCATAAAGAGAAATGGTGTCTACACCTACGACTGTAGTAATGTACCGATTAAACCCAAAAAGACACTTAAGTAATTGGACAAAAATATTTACAGTCATTGCGAGGGAAGGGAAGCAATCACAACCCTTGCGATTGCTTCATTTCACTTCGTTCCATATGGCTAACGCAACGCTTACGCAATGACATTGTGTAATTAATTCTGTCTCACTACTTAATGTTAGACTTCTAATTGATCAGCATTCTAAGTGACTGATTTTTATTTTATCACATCTTTGTTATCCGTGCGATCGCTCCTAATTTAAAATTATAATCCCTCACAATGATTTTATTTATCACAAGTAGATATGGATTCCTTTTGTTATTAGATATCTCGAAAAGTGGAT
>NZ_AP018316.1:3347855-3361665 GCF_002368115.1 Dolichospermum compactum NIES-806
CTGACCACGTAAAAGCAATAAACAAAAGGAAGTCAACCATGAATAAGTTAATCCTCGCTTTACTAACCGTTACTACTATTGCCTCTGCTGCCGTTCCTGCTAATGCCGATAATGCTAATATCCAAAATAATACTACCACTATTAAAGTGAAAGGGCAAAATAACACTGTCGGAACACAAAATACACAAACTATAGAGAATAGGACTGGAGAAAGAACAGGACCAAGTAATGGAAATTCCCAAACCAAGGATATTTATATAGATGTGATAGGTAAAGGTCACACGATTACTAGTAATGGTGAGCAAGGTATAATCAACAATGGTCGAACCCCAAGAAGAAATCGACGCTAAAACAAAATTGAGAATTTCAAGAAATTTAATCCTCAAATATCCGTAGGGTAAAGTTTACATAACACAATTATTGACTTTATCCCTACTTTTTCCCTCCAAATACCATAGGAATAAATTGCCCATGAAATCCTATAAGCTTCAACTTCTGCTAACTATATTGTGGTTAATTTTCCCTATGGTAGTCGAAGCAGGTGAAATAAATATCCAATCAGGAAAAGTCCAAATTAACAGAGACAATCAGGGAAACACTACCATAGATACTGGCAAGATCAAGGTAAATTCTAGCCCTAATATATTTCGTAGTCGTAGAAATGTAGGTTCTGTAATTAGACATAAACAGGTCAATACATTAAAACGGAATTGTGGTAAATCTACTAATAGAGTTGTCAGCCAACAAATCATAAATGCTAGAGGTTCAAATCAGCGAACAACTCAAACAAATTTCCTCTCCGTTTCTTGTCGTTAGTTGTACTCCAGGAGAATAAAAATGCAGTATAATCTTTTATCTTTCGGTTGTATATCCGCTCTATTGGGTTTGACATTAACACCCATGTTTACGGAATCTGCTTCTGCTCAGTGTGTAATGTCTCATGTTGGTGTTCAACTAAATATTTCTCAAAGTCAGGCAAAACAAGGTTCTAATGTTCAAATGAAAAATACCGGACCATGTACCGGGAATACAACTTCTTCCACCGCAACCCAAGTGAATATTGGTGGTCGGGGAAAAGTTGAACAGCAACAAAATGTACGTCATGAAATGCGAGGTGGTAAAGGCAATGGTACTGGTGTGAATGGGCCAATTATTAAAAGTAATGTTATTGTACCAGTCGATATCATAACACCTAAGAATTTTAATCCCTAGAAATTAGGAATTTTTTGTTTTTTGTGATTTTTATTTAAGAGGTTGTTTGAAAAGTTCGTAATTATGATGTTAGACACTTATTGCTCTCCCAGCCTCCTTAAAAATGGGGCTAAATTTTTCAAGGTCTCCCTTAATAAGGGCGATTTATGGAGATATAAGATTTGTTGATACATCATGAGAGACTTTTAAAACATCCTCTCATCATCAATTTGGTTTTAGGCAATAGAAAAAATATGAAAACAATGAAGATTAACCCAATAGTCAGCACATTTTTTTATTGTGGGATTTTAACTCTTAGTATGTCTATTACATCTCCCAGGTTAGTTTTTGCAAATTATCATCAAACAAAAGATACCAAACAAGAAAGCATCATTAATTTAACTCTCAATGATCTCAAAGAAAACAACTTTCTCAAAATAAGTGCTGCTAATGGCTTTGTAGGAAATATTAAGCTCAATGGCAGAAATATTAAAAAGATAGTAGCTAACAACACTCAGATTCCTCTTGCAAATATCTTAAAGAAAGGTAAAAATATTCTAGAAATTGCTGGTGTTTACAAATCTACCGGATTTCCTTTTCAAGTAGAGTTACTAGGACCAAATATACAGCTTTCTCAATCGAGTGGAGGCAGTAGAAATATTAAACAAATCTTGGTTATTTATGTAGATGAAAACAATATCATTCTTGATGATGAGAATCAATGATTCATGGTTAAATATTTAGAAGTTTTGAGCTAAAAGTTTTGAAGGATAATATCTGTAGTTTGTCATTTTTTGTCAATATCAGGGGTAAAATGATGTTCATGAAAAATTTTTATTTATTGACTTGTAGTATTTGTTATCTATTAATATCAGAATTGCTGGTTAATAAACCTGTCTTATCTCAGTCTTCCCAACAAAGTAATAATAGTAATTCTCAAGTAACAGGGGAGTATAATAATATTTTTCAGACTCCCAATCAAAATAGTAATGTTAATGAATTTAACTTTCCCAATATATATCCCCTGAATCATTCCATTGATACTCCAGTGAATACCGAAAACGATTTTGGATTCAACATTTCTGCTGGTGTGAATACTCTTGATGCTAACAATGTTACTGTGTATATAGGATTCATTTTTCAGCCTGGTAGAACTAATTCACATAAAATCAGAATGCAAAAAATTATCAAAGAAACAGAATTATTGGAAATACAAAAAAATCTGGCTCAAGGGCAACTTCAGTTAGTTCAAAGCCAAATTTATGAAGCAGAATTAAAGTTAAAACAACTACAAAATACCCCATCTGAAAATAAATAATTGAGGGTATTTCACTGCGGGGGAGTTTTCTCAACACATTCAGGCGATCGCCTATAGTAATCAAAGCACATTTTAGAGATCAGGGAGAGTTTTATGCGTAAAAATTTTGCAGAACTTTTTCGTCAAGAAGTCCGTAAACGTCAGCAGCGAAAGAAAAAACAAATAGCCCTAATAATCGGAGTTAGTTTACTAACTCTGTTCTTAATTATATGGTTTATCTACTTATGGTTGCAAGGAAAAATAATCCTCAGAACAGCCCATTTAACTACTAGCATGATTCCGAACTTAATAACAACCGTCATATTAATTTTGGCAGTTGTCATTATTTGTCGTACCATTAAACATCCGTCATTCAGAAAGTATTGTCAATCATTACAACTTGACAAGTTTAGTTACTGGAAAAATCTAAAACATAAAAAGTTAACGGGTATTTCAGTATTAATAGTTTTGATTCACTATACTAATCCCTATGGATGGGGTAATTTAGTCAGTTATCTAATACACAGACCCAAACTTCCTCAAGTAAAGACAGCCTTGCTCCAGAAGAATTATACAACAATTCATCCACTTATTGCTAATATGCCATCTAGTGCGGAAAAAAACATCCAATCAGTGGCTAAGTATATTGTTGAAAATGAGCCAGATTCCTATTTAAGAATTAAAGCTGTACATGACTTTGTGATTAATTGGCTTACTTATGATGAAGAAGCTTGGAATAAAGGCATAAGACATCCCCAAGACCCACAAACAGTTTTTGACACTCGCAAAGCAGTTTGCGAAGGATATGCACGTCTTTTCGAGGCATTAGCCAGACAAATTGATGCCAATGTTGTTTACATTGAAGGAAGAGTTCGTCTAGATCTGATCCAAGATTCAATTCCTTCTTGGAAAAAACTGATTAAGCCTAAAGATAGTTTGACAGGTCACGCTTGGAATGCAGTTGAGATTGGAGGGAATTGGCAATTTGTTGATACAACCTGGGATGATGATGCTACTTCATATAGATCAGATTATCTGATGCGGTCCCCCAAATTAATGATCGAAAGCCATTTTCCTGATCAAATAAATTTGCCGCTTTTACATTTTTTAAATTGGCAGCTTTTACCTTTTTCTGAACAGAAAAATAGAGATAGCTTTGAAAAACAGGCTCTCGACCGTTCTATAAAATTTACCCAAAATTACCAAACTCCAGACAGATATGGACACCGATAACTTTAGTGTTTATTTCCTGTTTTATCCCAATATCAAGTTAACACTTGAGAAAACAAATTTCTCAAACTCCCTAATGAGAAAACCTCAGCCATTGATGTTTTTTATTTATGGTTACTAACTCAAAATCTGAAGTGTAGCTTCATCAAATACTAACCCTCGACGGGCAAAATATTTATGAATGCACCACAAGATTTTTATCATTAATATCTGTAACTTATAATATCGGAAACTGCTGGAAAGCGATCACTAAATCAATTCATAACAATTCTATCCAGTTGTAGCGACGCTGAAAACAATTACCAGTAGTATGGCGATTGCACTTACTTGTTTATGTTTTCCGACCCCCGGACAAATTCCTTGCAGCCGAGGGTAACAGAGAGAATCTAATTAAGCATGACGTTGACTGACTAAAACCTGATAAGAATATTCAAAATCATCATTAGTAATCCTGATATCAGCCGGATTTGTCTGTCCTTGCGATCGAAAACGGCGAATAGCTTCTACAGCAGCCTGATTGGATAGCAATACTAAATCTGCACCATTCCAACCTTCCGTGACTTCAGACCAATAGGTTAAATTTACATCTAACAATGGTCGTCCCTGAGTATAGACTTGCAAAATATCTAAACGACTGGCTAAATCAGGTAAATCTACCTTTAGTTGTAAATCCAACCTTCCTGCCCGTAATAAAGCAGAATCAAGAGCATCAGGACGGTTTGTTGCCCCAATTACCAGAATACTTGCACCGACCTCTACACCATCCAACTCAGTAAGTAATTGCCCCACTACCCGGTTACTCACGCCAGAATCACCGCTGTAAGTTCCCCGTGCTGGGGCTAAAGTATCAATTTCATCAATGAATATGACACAGGGTTCTGCTTGTCGAGCCTTAGCAAATAATTCCCGCACTGCTTGTTCACTCGCACCTACCCAACGGGTCAGTAATTCCGGTCCATTGACACCAATAAAATTAGCCCTGGCCTGGGAAGCCACAGCCTTTGCTAATAAAGTTTTGCCAGTTCCCGGAGGACCCCATAGCAAAATCCCCTTGGGAGCAATAGCCTTAGTTTGTAGGTAAAGTTCTGGATAAAGTAGCGCCCCTTCTACAGATTCTCGCAGGGTTTGCTTAATATTCTCTAAACCACCAATATCATCCCAAGCAACTTGGGGAACTTCAACTTCCACACTGCGAAGTACAGCCGGTTTGATTTCCTTTAGTCCCTGTAAAAAATCAGTTTGAGTAACCGTCATGTTTTCTGGAGCTTGCACTTCTATAGAAGGAACTTGACGACGGAGGGCGGTGTAAGCAGCCTTTTGACAGACAGCTTTCAAATCAGCCCCCACAAATCCTACGGCCCGTTCAGCGATAAAATCGAGGTCAACCGTGTCATCCAAGGGCATGGAGCGGGTGAGAATTTGCAGAATTTCTTTGCGTCCGTTGATGTCGGGAATGCGAAACTGGACTTCCCGGTCAAATCGTCCCGGTCGTCGCAAGGCTGGGTCAAGGTGGTCAGGGCGGTTGGTAGCTGCGAGGACAATTACCCCTGGACTATGGGAAAAACCATCCATTAAGCCTAATAATTGGGCAACCAGACGCTTTTCAACTTCCCCTTCTACTGCACTGCGGTCTGGGGCGAGGCTATCAATTTCATCAATAAAAATAATACAGGGAGCATTTTTGGCGGCTTTTTCAAAAATACCGCGCAATCTTTGCTCCGCTTCACCGTAATATTTACTGATGACTTCGGGTCCGACAATAGCAATGTAGTTAACGCCCAGTTCCTCAGCTAAAGCCCGGGCTGTGAGGGTTTTACCGGTGCCCGGAGGACCAACTAATAATACGCCGTGGGTGGGTTCTAGTCCCAATTTTGCCAGTAGGTCAGGGCGTTTTAAGGGAATAGCAACCAGTTCTTTGAGTTCTTTGAGAATTTCGCTCAGTCCACCGATATCTTTAAGAGCAATACCTGAAGTAGGATCGGGAGGAACAACTGGATCTGAGGGACCTGCACCAGAAGCCGGGGGGGATTGAGTGTTCATCCGACTTGTACCCACGTCATTACCCATATTATTGCTACGAGGAATATTTCCTGTTCGGGGAATGTTGCTTAAAGGTCGGGAATTAAACTGGACATTGGTTTTGATTTCTCCGTTTTCTGCTTTTTCTTCTAAGGTTTTTACCAGTTCTAGTAACTGTTCAAATCCTTTGAATAAATCACTCATAACAGTCCTCCAAAAATTGATGCTAAACAGTTCATCTACTTAAAATAAAAGATTGGCAGCACCTTGAACTCTGGCAAGCGGTTCCACCGATCTGGGTAACTTAGGTAAGCGAATAATTGTTTGTTCGGGAAACAAACTACTATCAGTTGCCAGTTCTTGGCTGTAGCGATTTTGCACTACATAACGTTGTTGAATTTTCATTGTTTTCAACGTTTCTGTTAAGCGGATATGTTCAGCAATGATCGCTGCTTCTGCCTGAATTACACCCACAAATTGGGTATGACGTGGATCTTTTAATTTCTTTTGAGCTTGGACAACTTGTTGGCGCAGATGTCGCAACCGTCCCATAAAATCAACTCGACCTAAAACATTTTGATATTTCATCCACAGCTTAAATATCCAAGATAACCAATCCCCTAAGGCAGTTGGCATTTGTAAAAATTGCAGGAGATGACCTGTTGGTGCTGTATCTAAAATAATCAAATCTTGCTCGTTACTGTCTAATAAATCGAGGATGGTAATTAGGGATAACATCTCATCTATACCAGGTAAAGCTTGAGACATAATCTGTCGCCAAGCTTCTGGAAGATAAGCAATATTTACTGTTGTTTCAGTTTCTGTTCCTTCCCCACTAATCATATCCGCTAATTCCCAAAGGTAATCAGCACGGAATTGATCTAATATTTGGGCGGCATCAATTTCTTGTCCGCTTAGGTTAGGAGTTAATAATACAGGTTCATGTCCTAATTTTTGACCAAAAGCATCTCCTAATGAATGAGCAGGATCTATAGAAATCATGCGAATTTTTTTCTCAGGATAACGACTAGCTAAAGCCCAGCCCATTGCGGCAGAAACTGTGGTTTTGCCAACTCCTCCTTTACCACCAACAATAATTAGTTGACATCCTTCAGCTATAAAGTCACTAAAGCTGGGGGGAATTTTGCTTGGCCATTGGATTAGTGGCGGAGTTGCAAGTTCAACGCTATCAATTTTCTGCATTTGAGATGCGAGATTATCTAATGCAACTCCACCTAATGGTTGGATTTTCTGTTGAGGGACGATAAAAACGGGTTTATTTTGGGAAATTGTTAAGAATTTATTGATAAATTTTTGCTGTTCCGCATAGCGGTCTGGCTCTATATCTAAATCTGTCAAGATTCGATTAATTACTATTCCCGCATAGGGAACATCTAGAGTTTTTAAATTTCCTAAGAATCGCTCTGTTTCCGCAAAACACATTGGTTCAGAAACTGCGGCAACTAAACAACCTGTAAATGTATCATCTTGTAGTAGTCGTCTACTTTCTGATAATTGCAGTTTGAGATCGGCTAAAAAGTCATCTACTTCATCCCTTGTATAACCTCCTGTGAAAGTTTGTGTGATCACCTGATGTTTTTTCTGAAATAGTTCTAAAGAGTTTAAAATAACATCCAGAAAATCTTTCAGTCGTAACAAGTTTAATGTATGACCAGAAGGAGCCATATCAACTACTATCCGATCTACTTTTTTTTCAGCCAGTAAATATTGAATTTCTAGTAACCCCATTAATTCGTTTAAACCAGGCCAGTTTAAATCCCAAACAGGGGCTAAGTCTTCTCCGTCAGCTAAACTACCTCGCTCCACCAATAGTTCTAAAAATTGACTATATTTGGCTTTAAATTCTAACAACAGTTTTTGAGCGTCTAATGCCTGAACACTCAAATTAGGTAAATCTGTTAATGGTGAGGCATAATCTTTCACTTCTGAAAGTAATATATCACCTAAAGAATGTGCGGGATCTGTAGAAAGCAACAAAATTCTTTCTTCAGGGAATTGTCTTGCCCAATAACGAGCAAAACTACAAGAAATTGTAGTTTTACCAACTCCACCTTTACCGCTAAACATGACTAAATGAAGTGAGTCGTATTGATTCATAAAATGCTAAAAAAGTAAATAAAAGTTGGCAGAAATAATTAAATGAAGTGATAAGGAGGAATACCTTCTCCTAAAAATAGATCCCAACGAGGGCAAGTTTGCTGCCAAGTTAAAAATTGTTCTAAAAGTAAACTTTTATCCTGGTAATTGACTAAAAGGTAAATTCGTACTTCTTCTTCTTGTTCTTGAATAATAACGGGAATCTGATTGATTTTACTGATAAAATTAATCAAGATTTCTTTTTCCGATGCTTGGGCAAGAATAAAGTTTTTTTGCTTTTGATAGTGTTGCTTCTTAGCTAAAAAGTAATGTCTACCTGATTCTAAAACTGGCGATTCTTCTGCGATCATGCGAGGGATTAATTTTAGAATAAATTCGGTTTTACAATTGATTTTTTCTAGCTTATTTAGATATTCTTGCCCATAAGATTCTAGATGAGTTAGCAGGTTGTCTGTATTAGCAAAATAAGTTCCAAAACGTAATGGTAAAACTGTAATCTGCCGAAAAATATCACAAATAACTCGATCATGATCTATAGCCATCTGGACAATTTTTTCATCATTATCTTGAAATGAATCTAAAGATATTCCAGGCTCGACAATAGCTGAAAGTCCATTTCCATCAATTTGAATTACTGAAGTAGTAGAACCTTCTGGTAAATGCAAGGAAAAGCTAGGGGTTTTTAAAAAAGCATAAGTGTAAAGGTTTTCTAATTCCATATGTTTCACCTGTATAAAACTATTTTACGGTGGGAGTTAATAAGATTTGTCTTCATGCAAATACCAGATAAATTTAGTTATAAATTATTCAGTATTTACAATAGTAACTTATTGGTTATAATACTAGAAAATATTCAGGTTTTATCATGAAAAGCTTTCGTCATCGTAGTATTATTAGAGCTAAAATCAGCACGATGCCACGACATATATCTGAGGCATCTAGTCAATTAGAACTTTATAAGATGGTAGCTGAGAAACAACGTATTAGCAAAGAATTATCTTCTATTAAAGAACGAATGACTACGCTTCAAAAACGGTTAGATTCTCTCAATAATGATATAGATAACACAGAGAAAAAGATTCATAAATTGCGTCAACCTCACTCCAGCACAGCTCCAAATATGGTGCGTTCAAAGAATGTTGTTGAATCCAATAACTACCAGACTTTTGAGATTGAATATTAAAATATAGAATCTTGATGAATTTGGTAGAAATGAACACATTAAATCAAAATTATTACCCGCAAAAGCGGGTTTTTTATTATCACCTTAGACGCTATTTAAGTATTGCAATAAGTCTGTTGACGTTAAAAATTATTATTCCTGCGGTACTAGGGTAATAAGACGAGATCCTTGTCTCTATCAATTTCTGTTGTCAATTGAGGTTGTATAACAAAGTCTTCCTCTTGTTCTAATTCTAGTTGCAAGCGTGCTTCTTCTTCTGCCAATTTTAATTCTAAGAGGGCTTCCTCTTCCAAGGCTTGAATTTTCAAAAGAAGCTCCTCTTCTTGAATCTCGAAGTCCTCTTCAGAAATTTCGCCAATATCGAAAGAAAGCTGTAAGTTTAATAATTGTTTATGCAAATTTTCTTGAGCATCAAATTCAGTATTTGTACGCTCTTGGATCTGCTCACCAATCCAGACCAGTCCATTAAGTGGACCCATGATTGGCAATAGTAAAAGTTTCGTCAGCATAATAAAAACTCCTATGAAGCAAGCTGGGCAAATGTGTAGGGTGCGGTAAAATTGTTGTAGCGAATACGTAGGCGATCGCCAAATTTTCTATCAATAGCTTCGACTCGTTCGCTAAATACAGATTCTGTTTCCCAAGGAATTAAAAAAGCCGCATTGTAAATCATTTCTTCCGTCATCGGATCACTTTCTACAATCTCCTTAGCTAAAGGATGTAAGTTATTAAAGAACTCTTGAATGACCGTCTGTTTGCGAGCAGCTAAATTACTTTCAATTAATTGTCCGATTTGAATTATTTCTTCCATATTCAAATTTTTGCCTTCCATGTTGTCGCGCTGCTGCTTCAAATCATGATTAGACTCCATCATGGCTTGCAATTCTGATTTGCTATCCCAAAGAATCTTAATGCTTACCTCTCTTTGTCCTGCCAGCTTTTGAAATAACTCATTTAATTGCTCTTTGTATGGTTCAATTAGTTGTTTTTGGATTGTCTCCCAATCTTTGACAACTAATCCAAACCGTAGAGGTAAAAGAACATGAAACCCTTCGTGCATTGCTTGTTCTAAAACTTTTTCATGAGTTAACAAATTACGACGGGAAGCCAAATATTTTTCTTGACAAGCATCTGAATATAAAAAACTAAAGCCATCAACTACCTGATTATGAACAGGTTGTTTATCCAATCCTTGAAGCTCAATATTTTCAGGAATTGGATCTGGAAAAATGCCGTACAAATAAAGACCAGTATTCATAAGCTGCAAAAAAATCAAACCTAAATTTACGACTGATAACGGGGAATTAAATTGGTTTTGATGTCAAAACTAACCTTAATTTGGCGTGAATAAGATCCAGTTGAGCCACACCTATATCTATTTCACCATCTACAACTATTCCGGTATTTAAAAGCCGATCTAATAACTCTAGGATCGAAGGGCGACTACCAGTTTCTCCTGGATAATAAGAACCAGAAGCTGGTAAAAGAGTACCAAACTCTCCTAAATTTATATTCAAATCTGCTGGATCAATGTCAAATATCTGGCACAAATTTAAAATTTGTTCCTCTAACTTTTGCAAACTTTCTGCGGTTCGTTCTAAGTCAGATTCACTGAGTAAATCCTCTTCCATGCGCCGAATTATTTGAGCTTCCATCAATTGGCGTATCAATTCCAATACAGTCAATAATAAGGGTGCTAAACCCGTTTCATTATTAGATTTCTTTTTAGGAGAGGTGTTTAGAAATTCGCTAGAGTTTTCAACTGGAGTGACGCTGAGGAAATCGTTGGAGCTTTCAACTGGAGTGTAGACCATTTTTATGATGCCACATAAAGGTTTAAATTTCTTTGATGTAATTTAATCATTAAAATCGCCAGAGTTCCAGTGTTTATCAATTGGATATGGATAACTCCTAAATTTCAATTAATTAGACATCAAGTTGAGAATCTATCGGCAATGGAATACTTTCTTCATGGGTTTGATCAGGATTATCTTCAGTATTCTCTACTAACGGAATTTGCTCTTTTACTTTGGCTGCTGTTAGTAAATTTAGCTGTGATTCTAAGCTCTCTAGGCGATTCTGAAGTTGCTGATTTTCTTCAACTAAACGTTGAGCTTTGCTACTGAGATAAGGGTCTGTTTCCCACCAATTGATACCCATTTCTTTGGCTTTATCCACGGAAGCAATTAACAAGCGAATCCGAATGTGTATAAGTTCTGTGGAGGCAATAGAGATAGAAATATCGCCAGCAATGACAATTCCTTTATCTAAAACCCTTTCGAGAATGTCCGCTAAAGTCGAACCCTGGGTAGATGTGTTAATAGCTCGACTTGAGTTGCTTTGAGGACGTGTTGGCAGTATTGGCGTAGAAGTCACGAATGATTCAACTCTTGAATAGTATAAACACAATGAATTTTGTAAACTAATTATTAATGCTCCGAAGAATATGGAGCATTAATAATTAGTTAAGAACTTTGGTTGAAGGCTTTTGAAATCCCTTGAATTCGTTATTTTTTTGCTGACTTACGTAATCAGAAGCTTCTTTTTCTAAGGGGATATCATTTCCTAAATCTGTATTAGCGAGCGTATCCATTGTTGGTAAGCTACCCAATTCGGCATCATTTAACATCTCGATTTCTTTGGTGGAAAATTGAGAAATGACATCCAGGAAAATATCTGTAGACTCACTGACAGATAGATGGGTACGGTTAGACAAAATCTCCATAGCAATTTCCTGAAAAAAGGAATTTTCTGCTGTTGCTACAATGTTGTTGTCTGCACAGACTTTAGCAATCATTAAACAAGACCGTAATCCAGAGGTTTTTTCCGCACCTGTAGCTATCCGAAATGATTTAACTAACCGGACTATTAAGTAAGCATATTCTTTTTGTATGTTTGTTTTCTGAATTAATATCTCTGTTTGAGTTATCTCATCTGGTTCTGGCATATTAATAGTTACCAGTCTATCCATCAAAGCATCTTGTGTAGAGTGAACTCCACAATACTCTTCGGGATTAGATGTAAAAATAGCCCGAAATTGAGGACTAACACTCAGGTATTCTGGCTGATTACTGCTAGGGGGAAGACTAAGAATTTTTTCTTCTAATGCTGATAGCAAGACGTTATTAACTTCAGGTCGTGAACGGTTAAATTCGTCATAGACTAAAGTGAAGCCTTCACGACAAGCGAGAGTTAATCGAGAATCAACCCAATTTTGTTTGAATTCGTCTTCAACTTTAACAACACTATGGATATAGTTATCTAGTAATTTTTTGTGAGTGTAACCGGATTCACTACCAATCAAATCCGAACTTTTAAATTCGTCATCTCCAAATAGTAACATGACTGGTCTGTCTAGACAGTGAGCCAAGTGCAGTGCTAAGGTTGTTTTCCCTGTGCCGGCTGGTCCACGTAAGTGAATGGGGAATCCTGATTTGAGATAAAGTAATGCCCGAATTGCGACTTGCTCGATAGCAGGTGTGACTACAAACTGCCCTGGACGGACACGAAGAACTGCTCTTTTATGATTAGTTTTAGTCATAGTTATGAGATGAAGATGGTCAGTAAATTAAGATTGTCAGAAAAAAGGAATATTATGAGAATAATGTGAAATTTCTCAATTGATGTGCTATTATCGTTCCATTAGTTAAGCGCATGAAGTAAGAACTCCAGTTTAATAAACGTAGTAAATTTAACGCTAAATTGAATTTATACGTTACTGTCGCTACGGTTTAAATATGGACTGCCGACTCTTCAGGCCTAAACTCATTGTTGAATTTTATTATTCGCCCCCTTGTTTTACCAGCTTTGCACCTGGAATGTCAGGGGGCATTACTATTTAGACCTATTCTCTAACAGATAAACTCTGTGTATTGAGAGATTAACGGCTGGAAATACCAAAAATACTTACAAACAAATCCTGACGGAATGCTTGCAGTTCTTTTGCTTGTTTTTGAGCTTTAGAAATGCGTTCTTGGGCAGTTTCTGCTAAAAATTCTTGGCTGGTTTGCTCAAGTTGCTTACGGAACGCTTGTAGTTCTTCTGCCTGTTTTTGAGCTTTAGAAATGCGTTCTTGGGCAGTTTCTGCTAAAAATTCTTGGCTGGTTTGCTCAAGTTGCTTACGGAACGCTTGTAGTTCTTCTGCTTGTTTTTGAGCTTGAGCAATGCGTTCTTGGGCAGTTGCTACTAAAAATTCTTGGCTGGTTTGCTCAAGTTGCTTACGGAACGCTTGTAGTTCTTCTGCTTGTTTTTGAGCTTGAGCAATGCGTTCTTGAGCAGCTTGTGCTAAAAATTCTTGGCTAGTTTGCTCAACTTGCTTACGGAACGCTTGTAGTTCTTCTGCTTGCTGTTTAGCTTGGGCGTTTCTTTTCGCTGTTGTAGCAGACAAGAATTGATTAGTATCTTGAAATAGTTGAGCTACTGCTTCAACTATTGACTGACGTTCTTGGCGAATTTTTGGTATTAAAGCGGTCATAAATTTCTCCAGAAAATGATAAACTGGCATTAACTAGATTCACTGAATTTTTTAATCCACTGAATCTAGTTTCAGAGGTTTCCGCTTTTTTGTTATATCCTTTGAGAAACCTTAATTTCAAAATGCTCTTCTTTCATCACTATTTAGATAAATCAACAGATTTTCAAGGTTTGACAGCCTAGTAAAATGAAGGTTTCACCTGATTTTGATAGAAGAGGGATATACAGATAATAAAAAAAAGCAGGTTGAATATCAGGATTAAATTAAAGATTCATTAATCCTGATATTAGGAATTTAC
>NZ_AP018316.1:3364107-3411813 GCF_002368115.1 Dolichospermum compactum NIES-806
TGACGGCTAGTTAGTTGCTTAACTAAGCACAATATACAAATATCACTTATTCCAAAATATGTAAATAGATGGAAAGGTAAAAAATGTAAAAAAATGTAAATTATATTATTTATAATTTTGTCAGTAATACTATCAGTATTACTTAGAGAATCTGGATTATATTCTTCTTTTTATTTGATTAATATATGAGATTTATATTTCCATTTCAATATAGACAGATGGCATAAACTTAAGCTGGGCATACATTTTGAGTTTTCTGGTAATAAAATTTAGATAAATGCCGTAGGGCATAGATGCACTGTAGGTATCTCTAAAAAATAAGTAAATAGACTATTTTTAAATGCGTAGGAAATATAAAGTATAAGTATAATCATCCTTCAGTACGCGAGCCTTATTTACAGTGAATTCCCGCAAATTCAAGGGAATTTCTGTTTAAAATTAAGTATTATTACTATTAGCCACTCTTTGTTTAAATAAAGTAGGATGATTTAACTAATTATTTTTTCTAAAAACTATGTCTATACAAGGGACTCCTCCTACTGTGCCACAGACGGCTTTAGCCGCTTTAGTGGATGCGTTTATTAAGCAAGGTCATCCGTCTCAATATGCTCAAGCGATGGCAACTTCAATTATTTTTCAGACGGATTTAGATTTACGGAATGCTCAGTTGGCTAATCTCTTGGGTTGGTTGAAAGAGGAGCATCATGATATCTATCCTTTGGCTCTGTCTGTAGTGGAAAAAACTTGCTCAGACTTTGAGCGTCAAGTTCAAGAAGGTTGAGTTTCTGGTCTTAATTGGCTTAAATGAGCAAAATAGTGAAAAATTAGCCATTTCAGCTAATTTTTCCATTAACTGTCGGTTTAAAAAGTTATAGATATTATTGATGTACCTCATGCACAACTGGAAACAAAATGAGTCGGGTGTATAGTTATTGGCTAACTAAGATTGATAGGATGGGAAAAAGACACAGATTGTTACCATACTTGAAAATTCTGGCGTGCTATGACTATTCTCAACATTATTTCTCCTTTAGGTGCGATCGCACAACAAACACGGCAAGCGGCAAGTAAGCTGGCAGTTCTTTCCACTAAAGATAAAAATCAAGCCATTGAAGCGATCGCTCAAGCTTTAGAATTAGCTAAGGATGATATTTTGCAAGCAAATCTAGCTGATTGTCAAGCAGCGACAGCAGCAGGAATCGCCCAACCCCTTTATAAACGGCTACTTTTGGACGAACATAAATTAAGGGATGCGATCGCTGGTGTGCGAGATGTTGGTAAACTAGAAGATCCTATTGGTAAAGTTCAAATTCATCGAGAAATTGATACAGGTTTAATTCTCAAACGCATTACCTGTTCTTTGGGCGTTTTAGGTATCATTTTTGAAGCCCGTCCCGAAGCCGCAATTCAAATAGTTTCCTTAGCAATTAAATCCGGTAATGGCGTAATTCTCAAAGGTGGAAAAGAAGCATTACGTTCTTGCGAAGCGATAATTAAAGCCATTAAACAAGGATTATTTCACACAACAGTTAATCCCGATGTCGTGCAATTGTTAACGAGTAGAGAAGAAATATTAGAACTTTTGCAATTAGATAAATATGTAGATTTAATTATTCCCAGAGGTTCTAATGCCTTTGTGAAATTTGTCCAAGACAATACCCGCATTCCCGTATTAGGTCACGCTGATGGTATTTGTCATCTTTATGTAGATCAATTCGCCGATATTGCCAAAGCTATTAGTATTACTGTAGATTCTAAAATTCAATATCCCGCTGCTTGTAATGCCATTGAAACTTTGCTAGTTCATAGTAGCATTGCTGCCGAATTTCTGCCCCAAGTTGCCGCAGCTTTACAAGCACAAAATGTAGAATTAAAAGGTGATGAACGTACTTTACAAATTTTACCTAATATTGCCAAAGCCACAGAAATAGACTGGCAAACAGAATATAGCGATTTGATTTTAGCCATTAAAATAGTTGATTCTTTAAATGAAGCCATATCCCACATTGAAAATTATGGTTCTCGCCACACAGAAGCCATTATTACTGAAGATATCACAGCCGTAGAAACATTTCAAGGTTTAGTCAATGCAGCAGGAGTTTATCATAATTGTTCTACCCGGTTTGCTGACGGTTTTCGTTATGGATTTGGTGCAGAAGTGGGAATTAGTACCCAACAAATGCCTCCGCGCGGACCAGTTGGTTTAGAAGGCTTGATAACATATAAATATCAAATGTCTGGTAATGGACATATTGTGAAACCCTACACAGGTGCAAACGCAAAATCATTTAGTCATCGAGACTTATAATATAACAGCAGTAGGGGCGCAGGGCTTGCGCCCATTCTGTGATTATAATTATCCATAAGTCCTCACTTCAAACCAAAGCTTTTAATAAAGCTTGCAATTTAAGTTGCACTTCTGCAAATTCTTTTTCAGGATCTGAACCCGCAACAATACCTGCACCTGCATACAGTCTCGCATAATTGCCATCAATTAAAGCCGAACGAATCCCCACAATAAATTCACAATTTCCTTCTCCGTCTACCCAACCTAAAGGGGCTGCGTATAGACCCCTTTCAAAACTTTCATAACGACGAATTTCTGCACAAGCAATATCTCGCGCTGCCCCCGCTACTGCTGGAGTAGGATGGAGTTTAGCAACTATTTGTAGAGGGTGAATATGATTCGGAACTACTGCGCTAATTGGTGTCCATAAATGCTGAATATTAGATAATTGTCGAAGTCTAGGGGCTAAAACTTGGGGAAATAAACCCAGTTGAGATAAATGTTGAGTAATAAAATCTAACACCAGTTTATGTTCGTGTTTTTCTTTGGTGCTATTAACTAAATTATTAGCATTTGTAGCATCTTCTGTGGGGTTTTTTCCTCTGGGGGCTGAACCTGCCAAAGCATCAGTAATTAACTGCTGTTTGTGAATACTAATTAATCGTTCTGGACTAGCACCAATAAAGTTCTGTCCTTTACCATTACTGGTGGAAAATACATTACAATTAGGATGTGATTGCCGGAGATTATTCAAGGAATTTAATAAATTAAAATCATGATTAGCACTGACATCTAAGGTATCAGCTAAAACGATTTTTCTTAACTGGTTAGCATGGATGATTTCTAAAACCGATGCAACAGAAGTTTTAAATTTATCACCATTATTAGTGATTTTTTTATATAAATTTAAAGGAGATTTATCAATATTTATAGAATGGGTATGCAAGGATCTAATAATTTCTAAATGGCGTTGTAAATTATCCAATATTTTGGGAATATTCATTCTAGAATTAATAATTGTATTCATTATTAATGTGCAGCGATTATTTTTTAAAGCTATTTGCCAACAAGGTAAGAAAACCGTAGCAGAAGGAAATGGATAATCTGCTTTTTTATGCTGATCAAAAAAACTAAAAGTACAAAAAAATCGAGGCAGGGAAAAAGTCTGATTTTTATCAGAGATAGGAATTATGTTTTCCAGACAATTTTTGATAAATTCTTCTGATTTTGTAAACCTATCTTGACCAGAGATTTCTATTTTATCTAAAGTACCAATTGCGGCTATTGCTTCACCATTACTTCTATTTTCAAAATAAAAGTTTATGGTATTTCTATGATTAAATTTATCGAAAACTAGCAAAGGATCAACTAAGCTAATTTCTAGGGGAATACTGACAATTTTACTATTATTATGGCGACGGCAATTTTCCTGAACCTCTAATAGCAATTGATTAAGGTATTTGTAATCTACAAAGGTGTGGCTGCGACATGGTGAAATTGTCATGGATGTAAAGTTAATTTTTATTAAGTTATCTTCCTAAAATGTAATAAATCATGGTGGTATTTTTATAGGTAACATAATTCAGTCACCATTAACCAGCATAAACTTAGCTCGATTATGGGGTTTATCCTGTTTTGGCGGCAAGATAGCAGGTTTTAGGGCAGGATATTCGCCTATAATCATAAAACTAGCATTTTTTGGTAATTTACCAAAGTTAAACAATTTTAGATTGATTGTCCTCATGAGTGATCAACAATCATAAATCTCAAATAGCTAGTCAAGTTTCCTGGAAAATTATAAAATTTAACTGATAACTAAAGTTCTGTTCTGGTAATTTAATTAATCACGACTGATGACTTCAACTCAGATTTCACCACCTCAAGCTAAACTATGGCTGGCGGCTATTAAACCGCCAATGTACAGTGTTGCTATTATGCCGATTTGGGTAGGTTCGGCGGTAGCATTTAGGGAAGTAAAGATTTTTAATATAACAATATTTTCTCTGTTTATTGCCGCAGCAATTTTAATTTTAGCTTGGGAAAATATTAGTAATGATGTATTTGATGCCGAAACAGGAATTGATCAGAATAAACATCATTCATTGGTGAATTTAACTGGTAATAAAACTTTAATGTTTTGGATAGGAAACCTGTGTTTAGGTTTGGGGTTGTTGGGAATAATAGCGATCGCTCTTGTGCAAAAAGACCCCACAGTTATTGCTATAATCCTGTTATGCTGCGGCTTAGGCTATATGTACCAAGGTCCCCCCTTTCGGCTAGGATACCAGGGTTTAGGGGAATTTCTCTGCTTTTTTGCCTTTGGTCCATTGGGTATGGGTGCAGCCTATTACAGTCAAACTCAAACTTGGTCTATCATCAATTTAGCAGCTTCCGTGATTTTGGGCATTGTTACTAGTTTAGTGCTATTTTGCTCCCATTTTCATCAAGTTGCAGATGACATAGCCGCAGGAAAAAAATCTCCAATTGTGCGTTTAGGAACGCAAACAGGCGCAAAGGTATTAGTCGGATTTACGGCGAGTATTTATCCTTTAACTCTGCTATTTGTGATGTTGAATATTTTCCCAATTTGGACATTACTCAGTTTCCTGAGTTTACCTTTCGCAATTCAATTATGTGGTCACGTCTTAGAAAATCACAATCAACCAGACAAAGTAAGTAACTCTAAATTCATTGCTATTAGAGTTCAGTTTGTGAGTTGCTTATTTTTAGGTGTGGGATTTATTCTTGGTTAATAATTTTCACAATTCAGAATATATAGCAAAGTACAGAGAAGGGGAGAAAATTTCTTCTTACTTTTTCTTTACTTCTTCTTTATTCCTCCTGACTCCTTTCTCATGATTTATCAATTTTCCTTTCGTTACTTTAGTCAGAAATTCACCAAACCTATTATTACAAATCATGGAGTTTGGGAAATCCGCGAAAGCATAATTATCCGCTTAATTGATGAAAAAGATCAGATTACTTGGGGAGAAATTTCTCCTATTTCTTGGTTTGGTTCAGAAACCATAGAACAAGCCTTAGATTTTTGTTCTCAACTTCCACAAACAATTACCAAAGAGAGAATATTCGATATTCCCGATAAATTACCAGCCTGTCAATTTGCTTTTGAATCTTCAACCCACGCAGGTGGGTTTCGTCTGTGTAGCCGCGTTCGCGTGCCGGAGGCATCTTTCCAATCGCCTAATCTTACTAATCTCACCTACAGCGGCTTATTACCCGCCGGAAAATCAGCCTTAAATCAATGGAGTAACTTATGGGAACAAGGATATAAAACATTTAAATGGAAAATCGGTGTGAATGAAATAAATCAAGAATTAGAAATATTTGATTTACTCATTTCCAGTTTACCAACATCAGCAAAATTACGTTTAGATGCTAATGGCGGACTTACTTATCAACAAGCTAAATTATGGTTACAAAAATGTGATCAATTCTCAGCCAAAATTGAATTTATCGAACAACCTTTATCTATAGATAAATTTACAGCAATGCAAGAATTAAGTAACTTATATTTAACACCCATAGCCTTAGATGAATCTATCGCCAATCTCTACCAATTAGAATCATGTTTTCAACAAGGTTGGCGGGGAATATTTGTAATTAAACCGGGAATATTCGGTTCACCATCTCGGTTAAGAGAGTTCTGCAAACAACATCAAATTGATACTGTATTTTCATCTGTCTTTGAAACCGAAATTGGGAGACAAGCCTCACTACAATTAGCCGCAGAATTATCCACAAATAACCGTGCTGTTGGCTTTGGAATTAACCACTTTTTTTCACAACAAGAAACAAACTGGCTAGAAAGTATATGGAAAACCTTTTAGATAATATCCACAATCATCATTGGCTAACTTGTGATCATAGCCAAGAATTACCAAAGATAGCAACAGAATTATATTTAAAATTAACCCAGTTATCAAATCCAAAAATCATCATTGCAGAAAAATCACCAGTGAGATTTTTAGGAAGTTTTATTGCTGCTTGTGCGGCTAAATGTCCAGTTTTCTTATGTAACCCTGATTGGAATCAAGAAGAATGGAAACAAGTCTTTAATTTAGTGCAACCAGATATAGTTTTAGGAATAGATTATAACTTTTCCAAATCACCAATCACCAATCACCAATTACCCATTACCAATCCTATCATGATTCCTACGGGTGGTTCATCAGGAAAGATTAAATTTGCTATTCATACATGGCAAACATTAACCGCCTCTGTACAGGGATTTACAGAATATTTTCAAATCAATTCAGTTAATTCATTCTGTGTATTACCATTATATCATGTGAGTGGATTAATGCAATTTATGCGTTCATTCACAACAGGCGGTAAATTAATAATTACCACATCTAAAACATTAGAAAATTCTCAAATACCAAATATTAAACCAGCCGAATTTTTTATATCTTTAGTTCCTACTCAATTACAAAAAATCTACCAAAATCCTGAATTAACTCAATGGTTATCCAAATTTTCTACTGTCCTTTTAGGAGGTGCGCCACCTTGGAATGAACTATTAGAAAAAGCGAGATATCATCAAATTAGATTAGCACCTACCTATGGAATGACAGAAACCGCTTCTCAAATAGCAACACTCAAACCAGAGGAATTTTTACAAGGTAAATTTAATAGTGGAAAAGTTCTGCCCCATGTTAAAATTGTCATTGATAATCCATCGGGAAATCTAAATATTCAAACTCAATCTTTATCATTAGGTTATTATCCCCAAATCTGGGAAAATAGAACTAACTTTATAGTTGATGATCTTGGTTTTTTAGATCATCAAGGCTACTTACATATTATTGGCAGAAACAGCGATAAAATTATTACAGGTGGGGAAAACGTTTACCCAATCGAAATTGAAGCGGCGATTAGAAAAACGAACATGGTAACTGATGTTTGTGTAATTGGTGTATCTGATAAACATTGGGGACAAGCATTAACAGCTATTTATATTCCCAATCATCAAAATATTTCTCATTTGCAAATTCAAACTCAACTGAGAAATCAACTGAGTAAATTCAAAATTCCCAAACATTGGATTTCCCTACCAAACCTACCCCGTAACACCCAAGGTAAAATCAACCGTCAACAACTCGAAAAAATCGCCAAAGATATTCTAAAAAACTAACTAATTACATCACCTCCTCCCTTGATTTTCTTCTTTCTGCACCCTCTGCGTCTCTGTGATTAGTTGTTAACCAATTATTTATGTAATCTGGTAATTCTTGCTTCATTTTACTACTTGCATCAATACAAACGTGCCTAGTAATTGCCTTAGCAACCATGACTTCATCTATGATAATCTCATAGGTAATTTCAAACTTATCTAAACCTATTTTTTCTGCTAATAAACTAATCATTAAATTGTCACCACAATACATAGGACGTAAAAAATCTACATTTGTATGAACAATAGGAAAAACCACAGATGGATTAGTAAAAAATGATTTCAGATTAATACTAGAGGCTGCTAATGAAACCTCATAAGCTTCATGACAAATTCTCAAGATATTAGCGAAATAAACGACTCCAGCCGCATCAGTATCTTGAAATCTTACGGTGTAGTAATATGTAAAAGCCATTGCAAAAATGTCCTGAATTAAAATCTGTTATTACATATTATTTTACTTCATATTAAGTATGTGGGTGCAGGAAACTCAAAGTATGTTTAGCAATGATTGTGATGTGATGACTGCTAATTTCTGTATTTAATAACGACCTTTATCGCGTTCTAAATCAAAAATGGCTTTTTCGATGTACCATCTGTCACTTTTCCCAGGATGTTTAATTTTTAGATTGTTGATTAATCTTTTGGCTGTGGGAATATCTCCCTGAACTTTTAATAACAGTTTATTCCATTGACGACCGGAAAAGCTAGAACTATTTGAGGACTGGCGCTTAATTTGTGAAAGCCTCTTATTCTTTTTATCTCTGGACTTTTTGGACTCCTGCATCTCTCCCCATTTCGGTTGGTAAATTGATCTTGTTTTCCTGTAAGCCTCGATTACCCTATCTAGGAGTGAGAAAATTACTCGCAATACCAGGAGTAGAAAAATTATCTGAGTGAGGATTAAAATTAAGATGCTCATGATGAATTAAGTTATGATAGATTTGGTTCATCATGTAACACCAAAGACAGTTAATTCAGTGATGCAGATCATACTGTACTGTGTCAGTGCTAAAAGTGCATATTTGGAGAAATTTCCCAAAAAAGCGATCGCCTAAATTACGAACTTATTTATTTTCTCCTCAAATTAACGGCTGATAAATATCCTCAGAAGCCGGATTCAGATAGGGATGCTGCACATCAATTAAATTTCTGGCAAAGTGTTGGTTAATTAATTCTATTCTTTCTTCTAGAGCATTTTTACCCTTTTGCCAAGATTCTAACAGCGCATTGGCAACAATTTGACAACGGTTCATCCCAAAACTTTCTTGAGGCGCAAATTTTTGATTTGGTTCTTCTGCTAACCCTAATCCCGGTGCTAAAAATTTTGTAAATAAGGGAATTTCGGGCTGAAAGTAAGCTTGATGTTCTTGATAAATATCTTGAAGAATATTCCGAATTGTGGGGTAATCTTGGCGTTCAAAATGCAGTACACCAGCATCATAACGCTGATATGCAGCGGGATTATAAAGAACTTGAAAACTAAAGGCAATTGCCGCATTATTCAAAGCTTGGGTTAAACTATCCATGAGGACAATTGCCCCGGCTGATGTCACATTAAAATAAATTCGCCCTCTTCCTAAATCGGTATTTTGTGGAGATTGATTTTCTATGGCTGTATTACTTACTGCTACATAACAGCCATTTTGCACGCGATTTTTAGGCATCCATATTGCTATTAATTCCCCCACTTTAGGTGACTTTTTCCGGGGTTGCAGATGACATTCTGGCTCAATATATAAGGTTAATCCATCCTTATTTACAGCCATACTCCCATCAGGTTCAATTCTCAAAATCTGCCAATCGGGTTCATAATGACCTGTACCATGATTGCTATGATGTAGTTGTTCATAGAATTCTTCATCTACACCCAAACTATTATTTTCTAGGAAAGTTATCTGAGACTGACAATTATTATTTGTGGCTAAGGCTGTTTGTAGTGAACCGTTGTAATAAATACCATAGAGGAAATTTCTTAACAGTATATTCAAATATTTCTGTTTTAAGGAAGGTGAGTTTTGTTGAAACCTATTTGCTATATTTGTGGGTAGGGCAAAAGGTTGATAATTGGGATGGTAAATACAAAAATTAGGTTCGATCTGGATATTACTGGCAATATCGAATAATGAATTGAGAATTTGATTGGTAGAGTCATCAAACATTAATTTGTTTTGCACCTCAAATTTTAGGAAAATATATATTTCAAGAATTATTGAACGCAGATAAACGCGGATAATAAGCGATGAATTCATGGATTTTATGATTCTGTTTAGCCTTACTAATAAACGCGGAGGCGAGTTTTTTCGTAATAAATACGGACTAATTGTTGTTCTTTTTGGGGTTGGGGAAGTTTCTGAAGTGTGGGGACAGATTGGAGGATTTCGGCGGCGGAAATGCCAAAAATTGTTAATACTGATTGGTCTGGCATTGTTAAGAGGCTTTTAGCAACTTCGAGCATACATAAGTTACTGTTGTCAAAGGATTTTTGGGATTCAATTCTGTGTTGAATTTGTTGAATTAATGCTAAACCGGCAAACTTAATTACCCGCAAAATGAAGTCTTGATGATATTCTAAAATCATGGGGAAGGCATCAAGATAAGCCTGAATTAAAGCTAAGATTGAAGGCTGTATTGCTTCTAGAGGAATCATGGCTAAATTTAAAGATTCTTCTAGCTCTAAAGTCGAATCTACTATTAGGCTGGACAGCCACACGCCTAAATAACTGGCTAATAAAGTTCCTAAGTCAAAAGCTGGATCTCCCCAACCGCAAGCTTCCCAGTCAATTAATTTTGTCAAGCAGTTATCTAGCTGTTCCCATCGAGAATGAACTAGAATATTGCTTAATTGTAAATCGTTGTGAGTTAAACAAGATGGTTTCCAATCATAAGCTAAGTCAGCGATCGCCGATTCTAAACTTTCGTAACGCTGATACAGAAGATGAAATTGTAGCGCTTCAGTAGGAATTGTCCCAAATGTGTCTGGATTTACTGAGGGTATACCTTGGGCAGGATTGTAAAAATTATAGCGAAACTGTCCTGCGGGGGCAGTAGACATAAAATCACGATACTCACGTTTATTAAACGTGGCTCGGTGTAATCCTGCTAACGTAGTACCAATCGCGCTGGCGATCGCTGTGGGGAATATACTACTCTGTTGATAAAATTTTCCTAACTCCACATATTCGCTGAAGTAGCTCCGCACCAGAATAGAATTCTCTTCATCAAAGTGTAACAATGATGATACGATCGCCCCAATATTACCAATTACTGGAAAATTCTGCAATAGTTGGTGAAACAGCCATTCATTAAAGAGTTCATGGCAATTTTGCTCATTATTAATGTTACGTTCTTGTTTAATTAGCAGTTGGCGATTATCTGCCAGGATTACCAGTAAATTCCCATTTTTATTGCTATTTTCTGGCAATACAGATTTATATGCAGCGCCATCTTCCGCGCTACACAGCCCTGCTTTGTGCAGATACTGGATAACATTTTGAGAAGACAGTGATAATAACATGAATTATTTCCTAGTTATTTAAATGGCTAAAGAATTACCGCAGTCAATATTGAGGTGGCTGTAGCAGTTCTTAAGTTAATGGTAAAAAATTTACGAAACATTGCTACTATCTACTAATATCTCATTTGTGTCAGAAAGACCTGCCAAAATGGCAATATTAGCTATTTTTTTACTTTCAAGTCCACGGAAGAAACTATAAAATCTTTATAATATCTGTAGTAGAGCTTTGCACATTGAATCAAACATTACTGTTGCCAAAATAATTGCTAGGACATATCCAGTGAAAACAACGGTTACTTACAGTTACCAGTGATCCATATTTCCTGTATATATGTTAGCAATTTATCCTGATTGTCATCAGTATTAGTTTACTTTTGTCCCCAATGCCCTTTAGTATAATATATAAATAGCTACACTTGTATTCCTGTAGGTACAAGAGTCAGTCGGAGTTCGGAGTTCGGAGGAAGAATTGGAGGGAGGCAAAAATAATATTAAATTAGACATAAGTAATGGGACAGAATTAATTAAGTAGGTGAACAGAAAAATTTAAAGGTATGTGAAGAAAAGTAAAATCACTCAAAACTCTCTTCCTGTTCCCAGTTAAGAGTTCCCTGTTCCCTTGCCCCAACGACAATTTTTAACGCCCACCTACTTACACAATTTATTTTTCTGTTCCCTGTTCCCTATTCCACCTGAGTTCGACATAAAATAATTTGTGGAAAACTCGCCCCAAGTATAAGTCTCAAACTCTTATTCTCTCGCTCTTAAAAATCATAACTCCGTTCGCGTAGCGTCTCCGAAGTAGGAACTCCGAACTCCGAACTCCTAACACCGAACTCAGGTCTGTTCCCTTTTAACCAGTTGATTGATGGATCATCTACCAATGCTGACGGCAAATACGACATCTTATACAGCGGTTCAACTTCTACAACGCCAAGCAGCCTCTCTTTTACTGTACCAATCTGTCCTAGAGGGCGACGTAGGCAGAGCGTTTCTGAATTTATTACAAACTATCCGTTATACTGATGCAGATGGGCGAGATTGCCTCCAGGCTTATGGTAGTTATTTCCAAGCTTTAGCCAACAGTCAGCAAACCTGGGAAGAATATCTAATTGGGCAAATTCTCACTGCGGATAATCCTTTTAGCAAATTGGCACAACGGCAGGAGTTGAGGCAATTACCCTCAGCTTTAGTAGTGGCTGTGCAACATGATTTGCAAATATTACAAAGTTTATATGAATGTAATAGTGCGGTTTTGAGCGAGTGGGTACAAATGGCGGCGCATTTACCTATTTCTCCTGTGGTTTGGTATCGGGAACCGGAAACCCTAGGAGGAGAAACGGGTTTAATGGCATCTATTTCCCTGTTGGCAAATTGGGGTGATGCGGTGACAGATTTAGCCGCTTATTATCAGCAATATGGAACTGGTTTATTTGCCCAATATAGGGCTTTCCGTTGGCAAAGTGGGCAGTTAGTTGGTATTACTTGTCCTGATGGGGTAAAATTGTCTACATTGGTGGGTTACGAGTGGCAAAAAGATGCTTTAGTGAAAAACACAGAGTTTTTATTGTCAGGCGAAACTGCATTGCACGTATTACTGTATGGTAGTCGTGGTTCAGGTAAGTCTTCTTTGGTTAAATCTTTATTAAATGAATATAGTCATAGAAATTTGCGCTTAATAGAAGTGTCTAAGTCAGAATTGCCAGATTTACCGAAAATTGTCGAATTATTGCGAGGTGTTCCCCAGAAATTTATTATTTTTGTAGATGATCTTTCCTTTGAAGAAGATGATGATAGTTTCAAAGCCATGAAAGTAGTTTTAGAGGGGAATGTAACTGCTAGACCGGAAAATGTAGTTGTATATGCTACGTCTAACCGTCGCCATTTAATCCGGGAATATTTTACTGATAGACCAGCCCCCAAGGATAACAATGAAGTTCATGGTTGGGATACAATGCAAGAAAAGTTGTCTTTTAGCGATCGCTTTGGTCTAACATTAACTTTTGCAGCCGCAGATCAAAAAACCTATTTACAAATAGTCCAGCACCTAGCAGCAAATATCAATATTTCTCCCGAAGATTTAGAATACAAAGCTTTACAATGGGCAACCCGTCATAATGGCCGTTCTGGCAGAACCGCAAGGCAGTTTATTGACTTTTTAAAGGCAGATTTAGCTGTATTTGGTGAAAATGTGAGGAATAATGACGTTAATTACCAATAATTCTAACAACTTGGCTACCATAAAACCTAGTAAGATGCAACCAACAATAGTTAGTCATCGAGTCGTACTAGGAATAACCGCATTTAGTATCAGTTTTGGGTTAAGTCTTGTTCCTAGTTGGGATATTTCTAGAGCCTTTTTTACGGGAATAATTACAGTATTAGCCACTTATGCAGCCGCATTTCTTGTTGATAAACGGCGGAGAAATGATGAGTTGAAGATGATTGGTTCTCTCCAAAGACGGATTCGAGATATAGAAGGGTTAAAATCGCGTATTCTCAAAGAAATACACCAATTAGAAGAATATAGAAATTTATTGTATGCAGAAACTCAGCATTTAGAAAACCAAATTGGAGATTGTCGTAGTCAAAGAGATAGTTTACATCGAGATATCGGGACATTTGCGGCTCAAAAAAAGCAAATTGAAGCCGAAATTTATAATCTTAAAAATGAATTTGCACATTTAGAGAATAGTAATATAGAGCTAAATAATAGTTGCAATGATTTGATTGCAGAAAAGCGAAGATTAGAACTAAATTGTTACGCCTCCCGTGCTGAAATTAACCAAATTCAACCTCAAATTGATACAATCAAACAGCAGAAAAAAGAATTAGAAAATGATGTAATTTTGTTAGAAAGACTTAAACCACAACTAGAAGAAAAGCTTTATGAACTACGAATAGAAATTCAAAATAAAGAACTGGAAATTACTAAACAAAATAATCTACTAGTAGAAATAGGTATAACTAGAAATAATCTGGAAAATACGCTCAAATCATTACAGAATAAGACATTAGAGCAAAAAATGGAAGTTAATCAACTACAAAATCAAATTTCTGTCTTACAAGATGAACGGGATTTATTACAAAATCAAGTTTGGGAATTACTTCAACAAGTGGAAACAACCAATCCCTCAACATTGCCCGATAATGAAGAAAATAATTTAGATTTATTTCCTTTTGATGAATTATTAGAACCATTAGATCCAATAAAGGGGAAACATGATCACACCGAAAATTTACCAGCGAAATGGAATAATTTTTTCAACCATCTCCCCGGTTATGAAATTCAGGTTTTGAAAGCCATACTGGAACAAGACAACGCCAAAGCTACTATTAAAGAAATTGCTGAAGCTAATATTACTATGCCCAATCTTTTGATTGATGCTATTAATGAAATAGCTAGTAATACGATTGGTGAATTAATTATTGAAACCAATACTGAAGTTCCTGAAATTGTTGAAGAACATTTATTAAATGTGAAAACAATGATTACTAAATATTCAGAAATCAGTTACAGCAGAATTCAGGAGTAAACCTGGCTTTGTGTATAGGTTTCAAGTGAGATTTTGTGACTAAAAATGATTTAAGGCAGAGCCTTTGAGAATTCATTCCCATACAGAGTATGGGAACGAGAAAGATGAGAAAATGAGAACCGGACAAGGTAGAAATTCAGATTTCTGGGCGCAGGGACTGCGCCCCTACCTTTTGCTATTATGCTGCTTAGACATCAATTAAAATGTTGCCTGCTTCCACTTTAATAGGATAGGTTGGTAAGGTTTTTTGCGAGGAAACCATTGACAGTAATTTACCAACTACGGGTGGGAAGGGACACCAAGTTTTTACTTCTCCATTACCCAAGTCAAATGCACTGCGGTGGAAGGGACAAACTATCGCCCCATCTTCAATTTTTCCTTTTTTCAAAGACATTTTCAAGTGAGGGCAGGTATCATCTACAGCATAAATCTGATTTTCGTGGTTTAAGAGTAATATCTTACGATCGCCCACTTTGACTACTTCCCGCGCACCAGCAGCCAGTGCATTAGCAGCTAAAACTTGAGTCCAAGCCATGAGATTCTCCTTATTTTCAATAAAGCTGTTCTTAGTTTCTCGCAATTTAGCCCTATGCGATCGCTAATCATAAGTTACCAGTTTGCAGATGTCCCACCATTGACCGCTGTTATCTAGAAGAAAATCAGGCGTTGCTGATTAAGGGTATGAATTTTAGTCTCACGCAAAGGCGCAAAGACGCACTGAGGTTTGAGTTTTAAAGATTCAATTTGGGAATTTCATACCTCAATATGGCTTCGCCACGCAGGCTATCAGCAACGCCGAAAATCACAGTCTGATATTATCTTTTTGTATTATTCATCCAAAATTGATTATGGAAGCAAGCTTATTGACTAAAGTTATGTTACCAATAGCTTTGGCGATTATTATGCTGGGAATGGGTTTATCTCTTGCACCCGAAGATTTCCAACGGGTAAGGAAATATCCGAAAGCCGTCTCAATTGGCTTAATCAGTCAGTTAATTTTTTTACCTATTATTGGTTTTGTCATTACTAAAGTTGTCCCCATGCAACCGACAATGGCAATGGGGTTAATGATAGTGGCACTTTGCCCAGGTGGAGCATCCTCGAATATATTTACATTCCTCGCTCAAGGTGATACTGCACTTTCAGTCACACTGACTGCTTTTAGTAGTGTAATTACAGTATTTACAATTCCCCTGTTGGGAAACCTTGCATACCAGCACTACATTGGCGAAACTGCGGCGATTACCCTACCGATTGGGGCAACAATAGGACAAATTTTTCTGATGACGCTTTTGCCTATCGGATTGGGAATGGGAATGGGGCAGCTATTTCCCGAAGTTTCCCGTCGTTTAGAAAAACTGACTAACCGCCTCGCAGTTGGGTTGCTGGCACTAATTATACTCATGCTCATCATTCGTGAGTGGAACAGTATCCCCGAATTTATTCTCCAAGTTGGAGTTGCGGTTGTGCTGTTAAATGTAATCTCAATCTTGGCGGGATTTTATATTAGCAAGGTGTTTAAACTCAATCCTCCTCAACAAATCTGCATTGCCATCGAGGTTGGTATTCAGAATGGCACATTAGCGATCGCAATTACGGCTGGACTACTCAACAATCCTGATATGGCAGTACCGGCTGCAGTTTACAGTTTGTTTATGTATGTAACCGGCTTTATTGCTATTAGTTACGGTAAAAAATTGGCTACAACCAACTCTGTTTAAGTAGACTACCGGACACACACATCCTTACCCAAAGCGAGTTTTCTACAAGGAGAAAGAATCTATTGAAAATCCAGTTCCCCTCTCGAAGAGCGGGGAGGGGCTAGGGGTGGGGTTTTATCATCACCAAAATTGTAAGCATTCAGCTATCAGTGGTCAGCAGTCAGCTAAAACCGGATTTTAGGGGTTTTGAAGTAGGGAGACTGACATCACTAATTAATATTCAGAATGCTTATCAATTCAATTCTGGCTGATAGCTGACTGCTGAGTGTTTACCCAGAACTTAGATTTAGGCAAACTCAATCGAGTTGACAAAATCTAAAATAGCTTTTTTCATTTTCTTCGCCTCTTCCTTCACAGAACCAGGTACTTCACCATTTAAAAAGCTGCGTTGACTACTAACTATATACAAACATTCATTATTGACAAAAGACAACAATCCTCTATAGGCATCTAATCTGATGCCATTATTGCCATTAGTTTCTTGCTTGGATATAGTTGAACCTTGAGGCATATTTACTAATACATAGTAATAACTTTCTAAAGTATCTTGCCAATATTCTTTATGTTTCACTTCCGCCCTAGGCACATGAGAAATAATTGCTTGAGGGACATATTTATTCACCAAAACTCCATGCAGATATACTTCATCTTCTTGGGATTCTAGATCATCAATTTCCTCTAGAGAGAGAGGATAATAATCAATTCTGAGTAAAGTACCAGTATCGTCCGAAAAACTCACCATTCCTTCCTCAGTTTGCAGTTTTCCTCCCTGTTCAGAATTTAAAGGAATAGGAACTATAAAGTTACCCAAAGGTGATTGATAAAATTGTTCACCAGCCTCATTGAAAATGACCGCTTCATATTCTTCTTCGAGATATTCTTCCTCATCCCCAGCTTCTATTGAAGCAATTATCTCTTTGATAATTTCTTCTGCTTCTGCATCATCCAGTTCTAAAGCTATTTGTAATTGTTTCAGAAAGACCTTTTTATTTGCCGGAATAATTAAATTTTCCGCATCTAAAAGCATAATCACTCCAGCCGCAAAACCATCTAAAACTGCCTCACCAGAAATTGCCGCATTAGCAGCATTAAATAAAGAACCTAATCCCACCTCTCCAGCAATTTCTACGAGTCTATCCACCGTTTCTAGCATTTCTTCCTCTGAGTATTCATCAAATATTTCAAACTCCCAGAGAATATCAGCTAAACTTTCTGCATCTATATCTTCAACACCAGAATCAACTATGGTGGTAATCACAGCAATTGCCGCTACCGCTTCTTGTTCATTCAATGATTCTTTGATTTTTTCTTTGGACTTGAAAATATAATCATACTTTTTCATCACTTCTATCTCCTCAATTAATTTGTTGTTTGTACTCAATTACTAGGTTGAGAAATCCGGGTTTCAATATCTTCCAACGTCCGTAATAATAGGCGATTTGCCTGTAATTGCCAACCCCATTTTTGAATTCTAAAGGCTGCTACAGTCCCCCCAATAGCTGCTAATAAGCCAATGGGTTGATTGAGGGAAATACCCAATAACAAACCCAAACCAGCAATTCCCCAAAATGGCAAAGCAACGGTTTGTCTTTGCTCCTCCACAATTTCTGCAATTTTACCAGATGGTATTGTAGCTAATAATGTCGCTTTTAGTTGCCTCTGTTCCGCTAATGGTACTGATAGACTAATCTTGCGGCGGAGTTTTTCCATTTTGCGGGCATCAGTGCTATACTCCGTAAGTTCATCTTCTGCCATTTTTAACAATCGCTCTAATTGTGACATAGTAGATTAAGTTTTCTGACTGTGTTAGAGCTATTATTCTACATTTGTGGACAACAAGATCCCTAACTTTTCTCAGAAATTGGGGGTCTAACTCTATTTTTATTATTAGTTTTTTCAAAAACCCCTGAAAAACATCATGAAAAAAACTTGGTTTCGATTAGGCATAATAGGCATATTTATACTTTCTTTGACCTTACGTTTTTGGGAACTAAGCCGATTTAATACTTTAGTATTTGATGAAGTTTATTTTGCCAAATTTGGTAACAACTATCTGACTCAGACACCATTTTTTAATGCTCATCCACCATTAAGTCAATATCTAATTGGTTTGGGGATTTGGATGAGTCAATACATTCCTATTGGTCGAGATACTGTCAATAGTCTCACAGATTCTTTATTATCCCCTTGGAATTATCGGTGGGTAAATGCGCTCACTGGTTCGTTAATTCCCGTAATCGTGACTTTATTAACTTATCAATTTAGTTATCGTCATCGGTTTGCTTTATTAGCAGGATTTTTTACAGCTTGTGATGGATTATTTTTAGTAGAATCTCGTTATGCTTTAAGTAATGTCTATATAGTCATCTTTGGTTTACTCGGACAATGGTTATTATTATTGGCATTAGATAAGCAAAAACAAAACCGCTGGTTATGGTTAGTTCTCTCTGGGATTAGTTTTGGTGCTTCTATTGGCACAAAATGGAATGGTTTATGGTTTTTAACTGGCGCTTATGGTGTATGGATAGCAGCCTGGATAATTCGCTGGTTGCAATATGAAGATCATACATCTCGCAGTCCATTATTTTCTTATTTACGGTTTTTTAATTCTGCCAATAATTCCCCAACTGATACTATAAAATTACCCTTGCAAAATCTGACAAAAATAAATATTTGGCAAATGGGTTGCTATTTAGGAATTATTCCCGTAATTATTTATAGTCTGATTTGGATTCCTCACCTCCAACTAGATAAAAGATATGGATTTATTGAAGTTCATAAACAAATTTTGCACTTTCATCTACAATTAGGTGGTAATAGTCCTAGCGTTCATCCTTATTGCGCTGCATGGTATAAATGGCCATTGTTAACTCGACCAATGGCTTATTATTATCAAACTGCTCAAAGTATCAAAGATTCCTTACCTGTATTCGGACCTCCCTTACCTGATGGTGCTGGTAAAGTAATTTATGATGTTCATGCTATGGGGAATCCTTTTTTATGGTGGTTTGGTTTAGCTGCGATGATCTTTTTCATTGGGATGGTGATCATCAAAATTACGATGCCGGCAATCGAAAAAAAACGGTTATTTATCCCTAAAAATCTCAGCATTGATACTTGGATTGGCTTATTTTTAGTCATAAATTATGGAGCTAATTTACTCCCTTGGGTAGAGGTAACAAGGTGTGTTTTTATCTATCATTATATGTCCGCGGTTGTGTTTACATTTATAGCGATCGCTTGGGTTGTTGATCAATGTCTGCTGAGTTATTATCGGCAAATTCGGGCCGTAGGTGTGACTATAACTTTTATCATTGTCGCTGCTTTCATTTTTTGGATGCCTATTTATCTAGGTTTACCTATATCTCCTGATGGTTATAGAATGCGGATGTGGTTTAGTTCTTGGATTTGATAGAAATTTCTTAATATATATACACAAATCCTGTAGCTTAAATCATGTAAATTTTTACATTTCTTATCTATATATTTGGTGACGGCTAGTTCTTCTGTGTGAGAATATTAGGTAAGGGCAACTATAACTACTGGCTTTGCCACTATCAAAGGTGCTAAATTCAAAAGAATTTTTATAGGTGTGAGGAGTTTAGGTTAAACCTACAGATTTTATGCTCCAAAATTATAGGGGAAGGGTTTTATGGATATAAATGTCAAGCAGCAGTATATTAATATCACCAGCTTAAAAGAAGCACCAATACATTTGGTTAGTGAAATTCAGCCCCATGGAATTTTGTTGGTCTTACAAGAGCCAGATTTACAAATATTACAAGTTAGTCAAAATACTTTCAGCACTTTTGGCATATCTCCAGAAAATATGCTGCAACAGGAGTTGGAAGATTTACTAGATCCTTACCAAATCCAGAAAATTAAATTTTGGTTATCAGAAGAAAATCTCGATTTTATTAATCCTACAAAAATTTGGATTAAGAAACAAGGGGATGAATATACAATATTTGATGCCACTTTCTATCGTAACTCTGAAGGGTTTCTAATCTTAGAATTAGAACCTACTGCATCTCAAGAAAATATTCCTTTCTTAAGTTTTTATCATTTGGCTAAATCCTCAATTAATCGGTTAGAAAAAAGTAAAAGTCTCCATGATTTTGGTCAAATTATTGTGCAGGAAATCCGCAAAATGACCGGATTTGACAGAGTGATGTTATATAGATTCTGTGATGATGGACATGGTTCTGTAATTGCTGAAGAAAAAACAGATACTTTAGAGTCTTATTTAGGATTACATTATCCAGAATCAGATATTCCTCAGCCAGCACGACAATTATTTCTAGAAAATTCTATTAGAGTTATTCCCGATACAAATGTTCAATCAGCAGCGGAACTTGTTCCTAGAATTAACCCAGTTAGCGGCAAACCCATTGATTTAACCAATTCAATTCTCAGAAGTGCTGCACCATGTCATCTAGAATATTTACATAATATGGGCGTGGCTGCATCTTTGACAATTTCCTTAATTAAGGATCATAAACTTTGGGGTTTAGTTGCTTGTCATCATCAATCACCCAAATATGTTTCCTATGAATTACGAAAAGCTTGTGAATTTTTAGGAAGAATCATATTTTCAGAAATTTCTGGCAAAGAAGAAACTGAAGATTACGACTATCAGCTAAATTTAAACCATATTCAATCACTATTGGTTGAATATATGTCTCAAGAACCGAACTTTATTGATGGTTTAGTCAAAAATCAAATAAATCTGCTCAATCTAACTAATGCTGAAGGTGTAGCCATCTATTTTGGTGGGAAATATACTCTGATTGGTAATACTCCTCAAGAAGAAGAATTGAATTTTTTAGGAGAATGGCTGAGAAACAATGGAGAAGACGAGGTATTTTGCACGGATTCTTTACCGCAAATATATCCAGACGCGATTAGCTTTAAAAATGTGGCGAGTGGTTTATTAGCTATCCCCATTTCTGGGAAAAATTATATATTATGGTTTCGACCAGAAATGATTCAAACTGTCAATTGGGGTGGAAATCCCCATCAGGCTTTTTCAGTTGATGAATCTGAAGGAAATGTCCGTTTGTGTCCCCGTAAATCATTTGACTTATGGAAAGAAATAGTTCAATTAACATCTTTACCTTGGCAAAATATAGAAATTAAAGGTGCATTAGAATTACGAAAATCCATCATCAATATTATCCTCCGTCAAGCTGATGAATTAGCCCAATTAGCGGAAGATCTACAACGTTCTAATGCAGAATTGAGAAAATTTGCCTATGTCGCTTCCCATGATTTGCAAGAACCATTAAATCAAGTAGCCAATTATGTGCAACTTTTGCAAATGCGCTATGAAGCAGAACTAGACGCAGATGCAAAAGAGTTTATTGGTTATGTTGTCGAGGGTGTAATTTTAATGCAGACGTTAATTGATGACGTACTCGTATACTCCAACGTAGATACATTAGGAATTACTTTTCAAGTCACCGCAGTCGAAACAGCTTTAAATCGGACTTTGAAAAATTTACGTCAACGCATTGTGGAAACCGGCGCAATTATTACCCATGATCCCTTACCCGCAGTTATGGCTGATGAAACACAGTTAATCCAGCTATTTTTGAACCTCATTGGTAACGCTATTAAGTTCCGCAGTAGTCAATCACCAAGGATTCATATTAGTGCCAAAAGATTGGAAGATGAATGGTTATTTTCAGTTCAAGATAACGGAATTGGGTTAGATCCGCAATTTAGCGATCGCATTTTTACCATCTTTCAACGTCTACACACCAGAGATAAATATCCGGGTACAGGAATAGGCTTGGCTATTTGTAAGAAAATAATTGAATGTCATCGCGGACGAATCTGGGTAGAGTCACAACTCGGTCGGGGTGCGACCTTTTACTTTACAATTCCCATCAGCAGTTGTAATTATGAGCGTCAACATGGTAGAAACACACAAAATCATCTTTTTAGTGGAGGACAATAAGGCTGATGTTCGTCTCATTCAAGAAGCATTAAAAACCAGTTTATTACCTCATCAAGTAATCACAGTTAGAGACGGTCTAGAAGCTATGAATTACCTCCATCAAGCAGGAGAATATGCTAACGCACCACGTCCTGATTTGATTTTATTAGACTTGAATTTACCCAAAAAAGATGGTAGGGAGGTATTAGCAGAAATTAAATCCGATCCTCAACTCAAACGCATTCCCGTCGTCATTTTAACAACCTCAAAAAATCAAGATGACATTTTCCATAGTTACGACTTACACGCTAACTGCTACATTACCAAACCTCGTAATTTGAGTCAGCTATTCCAAATCATCCAGAGTATTGAGAGATTTTGGTTTTCTACCGTGACCTTACCATTAGCATAAAAGTATAGCAGGAGGTAGGGGCGCAAGGCCTGCGCCCAGTCAGGAGTCAGGAAGAAGAGAGAAGAAAGAATTAGGAATAATAGTCTTTTACGTGATGGCTTTTACTGTAAATTTTATATCTCCTTCAAGTGGATATTACTACATTCAATATAGCCTTGAAAACTAATCTAATCAAAGTTTATTTAACCCAAAACTCGCAAGAGGTAAAACCAGGAAATGATTACCGCAACTTCCACAATAAAAATCCTATTAATTGAAGATAACTTAGCAGAAGCCAGGTTATTGCAAGAGTTTATTAAACTCACAAAATCTCAAAATTTTAGTTTAGTTCACGTTCAAAAACTTCAAGACGGAATTAACCAATTAAATAGCGAAAAATACGACGTAATCTTGTTAGATTTGACCCTTCCTGACAGTCAAGGATTATCTTCCATCCCTCAGTTACTCCAGCAAAATTCTAGCAATCCCATCATAGTTCTGACTAACACTAATGATGAAGAACTAGCCATTGAAGCTGTCAGACAAGGAGCGCAAGATTATCTAGTTAAAAGACACGTAAATCCAGATACATTGGTGCGGTCTGTGCGATATGCGATAGAACGTAAACAATTTTTAGAACAATTAAATCAAATTAATCAAACATTAGAAATTCAAGTCGAAGAAAAAACTACAGAACTCTTAAAATCCCAAGAAATTAATCAGCTTAAATCTGAGTTTATGGCTATGCTTTCCCATGATATTCGCAATCCTTTAAACACCATTCTTCTCGCGGCTGGATTACTAGAAAAATATCAAAAAGAACTGACAAATAATTCCCAAATTGACTATGTACAACTCATCCGCTCTGCTATCAACAATGTATCACATTTAGTAGATGAAGCCTCACTAATTGGTAAATCTGATTCTGGTCAATTAGCATACCAGCCACACATACTCAACTTAGAAAACTTATGCTCTGAGTTAGTAAAACAATCCGAATTATCTGCCCGAGAAAAACAATTGAACTTAATTTTTACCAGTTCTGAACACTGTTTTGAATTCCTGGGAGATAAAACCCTCTTAAAGCATATTATCAGTAATTTACTCAATAATGCCATTAAATATTCACTTCCCGGAGGTACAGTCCGATTTGAATTAATCAAACAAGAAAAAACCGTAATTTTAAAATTTCAAGATCAGGGAATTGGGATGACAGAAGCAGACCAAAAACAACTATTTCAACCATTTCACCGGGGAGAAAATGTGGGCATAATTCCTGGTAGTGGTCTAGGACTAACAATCGTCCAACAGTGCGTTATAGCCCACAGAGGGGAAATAGCAGTTAATAGTCAAGTGGGAGTAGGTTCAACTTTGACAGTGACTTTACCGATAACAAAATAGATCCCCAAATTCTCTAAGAATTCGGGGATCTAAATATTGAATATTATCAAACTACTGCTTCTGCTTTTTCCGAAACTTTTTCCTTCACAGGTACATAAGGTTTTTCCGCACCTTGGGCTAAATACGCAGCTAATTGACTTTCGATTTCATCACGGACAATTTGCCGATATTCCATAAAATGCTCAATGTGAGCGCAGGTAGAAACGTATTGTTCGATTACCTTGGGATTATGCTTGAGAATGCTAAACAAATGATGCCAGAATTTCCAGCGAGTTTGTCGTTTAAATCCTTGTCGCCAAATCACAATGAGTAAGGCTCTGACAACTACCCATTCTGGCGTTTTTGCTGGTGCTGTCCACTTGGGAGAACCCAACATCATAAAACAGCGATAGGTACGATCCAAGTAAGCAGACGGGTCATATAAAGCACAAAAGGCTTCCACATATTCCCTAGCTAATTCTTCCAGAGGACGGGTAGGAATGAAATTCATCAATGTGGTTTGATTGATGTTCCCGTCTTGGTTTTCTCGCAATCTGCCTTCTTTGGTTAAACGATGCCACAGCGCGGTATTGGGTAACGCCTGTAACATTGCAAAGGTAGTAGAAGGAATAGCTGCGAGTTCAGCAAAACGGACAATGCGATCGCCCGCACCCGCTTTTTCACCATCAAAACCAATAATAAACCCAGCCATTGGCCGCAGTCCAGCCTTAATAATGGTTTCCACCGACTCAGTTAAGGAACTGCGAGTATTTTGGAATTTCTTAGTTAGTTGTAAACTATCTTCATCTGGGGTTTCAATCCCCAAAAATACCGCTTTAAAGCCACAATCAACCATCAACTCCATCATTTCTTGGTCTTGTGCCAAATCAATGGAAGCTTCTGTGTCAAAATTGAAAGGATATTGATGATCTTGCATCCAAACTTTTAACTCTTTCAGCAACAATTTCACATTTCGCTTGTTGCCAATAAAGTTATCATCCACCATAAACACACCCCGCCGCCAACCTAAATCATAGAGATAATCTAACTCGGCTAACAGTTGTGCAGGGGTTTTGGTTCGGGGTTTGCGTCCATATAAAACAATGATGTCGCAAAATTCGCACTGGAAAGGACAACCCCGCGAAAACTGCACCGACATCATATCATAGGCATTAAACTCTAATAAATCAAAGCGGGGAATAGGTGTACCCGTGACATCAGGTTTTTCAGTAGCCCGGAAAACTCCAGATTTTTCGCCCCGTTGCACAGCTTCCACAAACATGGGTAAAGTCAGTTCCCCTTCATCGAGAATCAGGTAATCTGCCCCTGCTGCTTCGACTTCATGGGGTGTAGAGGTAGGATAAGGACCACCCAAAGCCACCAGCTTACCCCGTCGTTTCGCTTCCCGAATTTGCTCAAGTAAGTCTTGTTTTTGGACAATCATGGCGGAAAAAATCACCATATCTGCCCATGCCCATTCTTCCTCTGTGGCAGGGCGGATGTTACGATCTACAAGCTTAAATTCCCACTCTTGGGGCAAAATTGCCGCCACCGTCACCAAACCCAATGGTGGTAACAATACCTTTCTGTCAACTAGTGCCAGAATTTTCTCATAAGACCAAAAGGTGCTTGGAAATATTGGATAAACTAGCAAAACACGCATAGTATCACCCCTCACGATTTATTTGTGATCTAACTGTAACTAAAATTAAGACTAATTGACTTTTTTCTTAAGCCTGTTGTATGTGAGAATGTCAGAATCAGGATGTCCAGGATTTACAGGATGAAGATATCCGACAGGTGCTTATCCAATTCTGTGTAAAGATGCGCCTAATTTAAAGATAAACGAACCACAGAGGCACAGAGGACACAGAGACAGAAAAGCAAAGGTTAAAAATTCGGCGCAGCCTCACGAATAAATGGTATTAACTATGCTGCTTGGACTGTTTCGGACTAAAACATAAATTAACCGTATAATAAAGATGGGAATATACTTTGTCAGGTTCATTATGTGCCTATGATCCTTAGAGAAAAAAGAGAACATAATGGTCTTGTTTTAGATATGTTTCATTTAGGTTGTCCACATCCTGGTTGCAAACAGGTCGTTAAGCTTAAATCTCCAGCCCAACTAGTACCGCAAGGCGGAAGTCAAAAGTCAAAAGCGATATTGGGCAAGCTTTTTGGCGATTAAGAATGGTTGATTTATTTACGCCGTGCTGTACTAGCTACATTTCTCAGACGCAAGGAAGGAAAAGGACTATTTTAATAATTATTCTTTTTGCTGCTGTTTTTGTGTTAAATTATGTCTAAAAATTACTGATTTTGTATAAACAAAACCTACTTTTTTCGATTTTGTATGAGTGGGATGCCTACCACGAGAGAAGCGATCTTGAAGGATTAAATTCTTAGGACTTACGCAACATATCTCTGTAACTCTCTTTGCTTCGTGTTCTTCGCTCCTTCGTGGTTCATTTTTTCATGACTTCTGCCTTTTTGATTTGTATGAGAGAGATCGCCATATTTAATATAGAACAGTCAAGCGATAGCGTAATATCTGACTTGTCAGTTCGCATGAGATAAACTAGAGAAAACATCAGAATATATGAATAGCTATGCTTGCGACAAGAGAAGCGATCGCTGATAGATTGTATTATTAACACTCCCAGAACTAAAAAAGTTGGGTTATATGAAACAGTTAGCTATCCCATGTTTATTCTTCCGTAGCGGCACATCTCGTGGACCATTTTTTTTGCAGTCAGATTTACCCACAGAGGCAACCATCCGAGACAAGATCATTTTAGGCGCAATGGGTTCACCCGATGAGCGGCAAATAGACGGAATCGGAGGGGCAACAACACTAACCAGCAAAGTAGCCATATTCTCACCATCTCCACATCCTTGGGCTGATGTAGATTATCTCTTCGGTCAAGTAAGCATTAATCAGGCGGAGATTGATTGGAGTCCATCCTGCGGTAACATGGTTGCTGCTATCGGTCATGCTGCCATTGCCAGAGGTCTTGTTACCGGAATGGATCAGACAACCACCATCAAAATCCGTAACGTCAATACCAATGCACTAATAGAAGCTATCATCCTGACCCCTCAAGGACAAGTCATATATGATGGTGATATGTCCATTGACGGTGTACCAGGGACAGCAGCACCAGTTTTACTCAACTTCATGGAAATTGTCGGTTCTAAAACTGGTCAACTTTTACCGACCGGCTATTGTCGTGAAGAAATCGAGGGAGTTGAGGTTACTTGCATTGATGTCGCTATGCCTATGGTGATAGCACGGGCTAATGATTTGGGGAAAACTGGTTATGAAACCAAGGCAGAACTCGATGCAGACACAGCTTTCTTAGCCCGAATTGCCAGAATTCGCCGCATTGCTGGTGAACGGATGGGACTAGGTGATGTTACAAATAGTGTAGTTCCTAAATTTGCGATTATTGCACCTCCACGTTATGGAGGAAACATTACCTCCCGTTATTTTGTCCCCAATGTTTGTCATAGCGCCCATGCCGTCACAGGTGCAATTTGTGTTGGTTGCTGTAGTCTCCTGAAAGGTTCTGTTGCCCAAGGTATTACTACTTCAATAGGTTCTGGTAATGAAATGGTGATAATTGAACATCCTTCTGGAAAAATTGAGGTTTCTTTAGTGACAACTAATCAAGGTTCGTCCATGATTGTTGACAGTGCGGGCATTGTGCGAACTGTGCGTCTGCTTTTGTCAGGTAATGTTTATGTATCAAGTCGCCTGTGGAATTAGATCAATTCAAAGGAAACACTATGTTAAATGAAAATCCGCCCAAGCAACTGAAACGAGAGTTAGATTGGCTGAGTGCGGCGATTATGGGATTAGCATCAGTTATTGGCGCGGGTATTTTTGTCAGTATTGGTCTGGCTGCTGAGATATCTGGTTCGGCGGCGATCGCTGCCCTAATTGTTGCCGGCTTATTAGCAGCCTGTAACAGTCTCAACCTCGCCCAACTTGCTGTTAATCATCCTGTTAGTGGTGGCATCTATGAATATGGTTATAAATACTTAACACCCTGGTTAGGTTTTACCGGCGGCTGGATCTATCTTTTAAGCAAAACGGCTGTAGCAGCCACCGCCGCACTGGGATTTTCTGGCTATCTTTTAAATAATCTCGGTATGACTGATGCTGGGATTTTAGTTCCTGTAGCGGAAACTGCCGTATTTGCGATCGCCTTCATTGTTTTGGGAGGGATGCGGAGTTCTAAAATATCAACTATTGTAGTTGTTTCGATCACCATCCTCTCCCTACTTTGTTTAATTATTGTCGGGTTCTTTTTCTGCTTTTCTCATGGGTTTGAGAAATTGACTTTCTCAGGTACAAACTCTCATAACTGGACTATTAATTTTCTGCAATCAGTGGCTTTAATGTTTGTTTCCTATAATGGTGCTGCTCGCATTTCTATGGTGGGTGAAGAAATCATAGATCCCAAAAAAAGTATCCCCAGAGCGATTATTTTCACTATAATTGCCACCATGCTCCTTTATATCTGCGTGGCAGTAGTCAGTTTAGGATCAATTGGGGCAGACGCTTTTGCCGAGGCCACTAGAGTGAATGCCGCACCTTTAAAAGCCGTAGCTGATAGCTTTGGTATTCCCTTTGTTTCTAATTTCTTAGCTGTTGGTGCTGTCACTTCTATGCTGAGTATCCTCTTAACTACGGTTTTGGGTGTATCTCGGTTGCTGTTAGCAATGGCACGTCGTGGAGATATGCCTAGTTTTTTTACCAAGTTGAATAGTGCAGGGACAACACCTGATTTAGCTGTCATCGCCGTGGGGATTATTATCGCCCTTCTAGTTTTCATCGGTGATGTAAAAGTTACCTGGTCTTTTGGGACATTTGGGGCTTTATACCGAAGTGCCATTGTCAGTCTAGCCGCATTGCAAATCAGTAACGAAGAACGGTTATATCCAAAATGGATATCTTGGTTATCTTTTTGGTCTTCCCTGTTGCTGGGTTTTTGCATTGAATGGCGCTACTGGTTAATTGGTATCGGATTAATTGGTATTGGGTTGATCTGGCATTTTACAGCAAATTGTCATCAAACCTGGAACAAGAACCCCACCCCCAACCCCCTCCCCGTAAGCGATGAGGGGGCTAAGATGTAGCTTATATGATTGGAAATCGCTGTATATTTCGTCAGATTAATTCCACAGAAAATATTGAGGTAACATTAAAGGAATAGGCTCAATCAAAATTATGTCTGAATCAAGATTTACAGAACGTTTTTTGATGTACAATTCTGATTCAGACAAAAAAAATTTTAAAAAAATTTTTTTTTGATTTTTTTTTCTGGGGTCAAAATCGCTTGACTTTTTTTCCTGAAAATGCTATTTTTATAATGGTAACTTGTGCCTTGATAATATTTTTACTTATGGTTTATTATACTAATATCCTTAATATACCACGTTTTTTCGCCCCTGAACCCTCAAAATAAAATTTTTCAAAAAAAAACTTATTAAAAATTAAAGAATCAATAATTTAAACTTATGATTTATGATGTTCTAATAGTCGGTTTGAACCGACTATACCTGAAATTAGCTCTAAATTCCAGCTTTCACGCCGCTGATTTTCAAAACATCAGTCATGGTTACACAGTAATTTGGTAAATTGAAGCTGCCAGGATTAATGGCATTAGCATAGCTAAAATGACGATAATTCATACAGTATCTATCCCAAGCTGCCATTTGAATGCGGAATACAGTAATAATCACATTTGCTAAACCTAAAGATATAGGAATGCGGAAATAAATCTTTTTACGGAAATAAGTGCAAACTTCTTCTATGGCTTGATTTGCAGTTAGGGAAGATTGTCCTAACACAAAGCGGCGGGGATCTCCCTGTTGTGGTGGATAATCAATTAAATATTGGACAACTGTGGCAATATCTCTACCATGAATAAAGTGAAAACTGCCATCTGCTTGTAAAAAACGAATCAAATTAATATAGTTAGTAACTTCGGGAATACCAGATGTGAGATGAGAATAAGGTTTTTTATCATCACCACCTAATACTAAGGTAGGAAAAACTGTGGTAATTTTGGGGAAAATAGCTAACTTTTCGATTTGATGTAAACAATCATATTTAGAACGGATATAATCTGTACCGATTTCTCCCGCTTCTTTGAGTGGTTTGTTTTCGTTATTTAAGACACTGGCTGTGGAAAAATAAATTACCTGTTCACATCTTTCGGGATTTAGCAGGTTCATTAATTCTAGAGTTTTGAAGACATTAATATCAAAAATGCCCTCACCACCCCAAGAAGTGGCTGTTAGGACGGCGATATCAATGGTTTTGAGTAAATTAGAGAATTTACCAATTTCTTGCATATCACCCTGGAGAATGGTGATTCCAGGACGGACTGTGGTATCAACTTGGAGTTTATTGGGGTTTCTAACTAGGAGATATAATTCGTGGTTGGTGTTTTGAATTAAGGCTTCGCTGATATAGTGACCGATACAGCCACTTGCACCTGTAACTAAAATACGTTTTTTGGTCATGAAATTGGATGTTGGGGTTTTTGGGGATGGTTGAGGTCGGTGTGTAATTGTAGCATGATTTGAGGAGATAGATCTCCGACTCCTTTAAGAAGTCGGGGATCTGGGTGTTAGTTAACTGAATATATTTTTTGGAAACGAACCGCAGAGACACAGAGGACGCAGAGAAATGAGGTTTTGAGAGATTTTGCGTAAACCTTGATTAATTAGGGTAAAATTACAACAAAGCCTTGGTGGTGAGTCTATGCGTCAATGTCTTAATCCTGACTGTCTTTTTCCTAACCCTGATAATTTTCAATATTGTCAAAAGTGCGGTAATAATTTACTTTTGCGTGAAAGATATATACCTAAATCAATTTTAGGTCAGGGTGGTTTTGGTAGAACATTTTTAGCTATTGATGAGGATAAACCATCAAAACCTTATTGTGTAATTAAACAATTTTTACCCCAAGCACAGGGAACAGATAGTATTGAAAAAGCATCCCAGTTATTTGCACAGGAAGCACAACGTTTAGAGGAGTTAGGTAAACATCCTCAAATACCTGAGTTAATGGCTTATTTTACATCCGATAATCGTCAATATTTAGTACAGGAATTTGTGAAAGGGGAAACTCTACAAACGGAGTTAGATAAAAATGGCGTTTTTTCTGAACAGCAAATTAGAGGATTATTAAGAGAACTGTTACAGATATTGGAGTTTGTTCATAGTCAACAGGTAATTCACCGAGATATTAAACCAGAAAATATTATTCGCAGTAGTGACAATCAGTTATTTTTAGTAGATTTTGGTGCGGCGAAAATAGTCAAGTCACAGCAACGCACAGCTACAGGGACAATTATTGGATCTGCTGAATATTGCGCTCCTGAACAGTCAATGGGTAAACCATTATTTATTAGTGATTTATATAGTTTAGGGGTAACTTGTTTGCATTTATTAACAGGAATGAGTCCGTTTGATTTATATAGTCCAATGGAAGGAGAATGGGTATGGAGAGATTATTTGAATGGAAATGTGGTAAGTGATGAATTAGGAAAGATTTTGGAAAAATTAGCAAGTCCTATTGCGAAATATCGTTATCAATCTGTAAAAAAAGTGATGCAGGAGTTATATTTTGTAGATCAAAAACCTAATTCTCAACCACCTTTTGACAAACCTGAAATATCTGTTATCAAAGTACCCAGTCAGTATCAAAAACTAGAGAAATTGTTAGCAGATGGTAAATGGAAAAAAGCAGATGACGAAACAAGACGGATAATATTGACACTTGCTAACCGGGGAATACCAGGTTATTTAACCATAGACAATGTTCTTGATATTCCCAGTGAAGACATTAGCATTATAGACAATTTATGGGTAAAGAATAGTAATGGACGCTTTGGTTTTTCTGTACAAAAGCAGATTTATGAAAGTGTGGGGGGAACAACAACTTACAACCACCAAATCTGGAATAAATTTATAGATAAGGTAGGATGGAGAAAAGGAGAAAATTTACTCTCTGATAATGAAATTACCTTTGACATAAAAGCACCAAAAGCGCATCTTCCCTTTTTTCCCGTAGGTTCGATATGGTGGTGGAAAGTAGTTATTAGTTTGTATTCTCAAGATGATTACTGGAAAGCGGTTATAATAGTTCTGATCTTGCGTTCATAATAGTAAACTGTAAAATCTGAAGATTATAGAAAAAAAACTAATTCTGAATCAGGATAACCAGGATTAAAGGATGTACAGGATATTACCGTTAACTTACTAAAAATAACATCGTCTAAGATTCACGACTTCTATGTTTATTAAACTGAATAAATGATAAAGATTAACAAAAGAAGTCGGGGAACTCAATATCCTAGTCACAGATCCACAATTTGAAAACAAGGTAAAATCAAAGAATAATCAACCAAAAGTTAACAATGGAAACCCAACAACTAAAAGCCCTGATCAAAGAAACTATTTTAGAACTGATAGAAGAAGAAAAATGGACAATTCAAAAAACCTTAATCCCAATTTTGATCAATAAAGAAAATGAAGAATGGAACAAATTTTTCTTAGAACAAGCTATGAGAGACTTAGAAAATGATCATCTTCCTGAATACACAGAATCCGATTTAACAGATACTTTTGGGTAAAATTGGGGAAATTTCTGAAGGAAGATTAACAAGAATTAGACAAAATCTAGCAAATTGGATTTTAAAAGATTAAGTATATTTTGATGATTAAAGGATATTTCCTCATCTGTGTTTATCTGTGTTTATCTGTGTTTATCTGCGTTCCCCAAAAATCAGGTGGGAAAAACCCACCCAAAAAATCAAACAGAAACTAAACCAAAGCGTTGAGGTTTTTTGCGGTTTCAAAGAAGAAAGCGACGTTTTCCTCTGGAGTTTCTGGTAATACACCATGTCCGAGATTAAGGATATGTCCCCAGTTGCCGGCTTTGCGAACGGTGTCCAAAACGCGATCGCGGATAAATTCCTTAGAACCAAATAATACACCCGGATCAAGATTACCCTGTACTTTGACGTGCTTACCTAATCTAGCTCTGGCATCTGCCATATCTACTGCCCAGTCTACAGTAATGATATCTGCACCAGAAGCAGGCATTCTTTCCAAAAGTCCGGCACTACCTGTCACCAACAAAATTAATGGTGTGTCAGGATGAGTCGCCTTTACCTTTTCAAACACCATTTTTTGATAAGGTAGAGCAAAGGTATCATAATCTTGAGGGCTTAATTGTCCTGCCCAAGAATCGAACATCTGTACTACTTGAGCGCCACAATCAATTTGATAGCGGACATAATCAGCGATAGAATCAGCTAATTTAGTGAGTAGCTGATGGAGAATTGTCGGATCTGAGAAAGCCATGTTTTTGATGATGGAATAGGTTTTAGAACCCTTACCTTCCACCGCATAAGCTGCTAATGTCCAAGGTGCGCCGACAAAGCCTAACACCGTTGATTGATTACCCACTTCCTGCCGTAATGCTTGCAAAATCGTTTTGATAAACGGCAGTGCTGTTTCTGGATCTAAGGAATGCAGTTGATCAACTTGTTGTTTAGTGCGTATGGGCGAATAAATAATCGGTCCCTTTCCTTCCGCAATATCCATATCAATCCCCATTCCTGGTAAGGGGGTGACAATATCGGAAAACAAAATTACTCCATCGGGTTGAAACGCTCTCCAGGGTTGGAGGGAAACTTCGATCGCCACTTCAGGAATTTCCGAGCGATCGCGGAATGAAGGATATTTATCCCGTAAATCCCGGTAAGCTTTCATGTAGCGTCCCGCTTGTCGCATCATCCATACAGGAGGACGATCTACTTGTTCACCACGAGCAGCCCGAAGGAGGAGAGGAGCCGTTAAGGAAACACCCATTTAACACTTCGTCCTAAGTCACTTTTATATTTCACCATTTAGCTTACCATCCTCAGATTCCTCTTGATCTACCTATCTATACAGGTCTTAAGGTTGCTTGACTTAACTTAACAAAACGTTATGGTTTCCCTGATGAATGGAGAAAAGAATCAGGTAACTGGGTGAATAAGCTATAGCGGTATGCACTTGCATGAGATACAGTCAGCAAATCGTAAGGTAGGGGTTTCCCCGCCCTCAATCACATTGCATCAAGCGTGATAACTGCTATAGGACGCATTTAAGTTTGATTTAGTGAAGTTAGAAAATAAACCATTCTCAAAATTACATACAGCAGAATTCAGGAGTCAGAATAGATAAGAAATATGAATAAAACTTGACTAAGCAACCTTTTTATTCATTTTTAAGCGACAATAGAAACATAAGAAAATAGAGTTAAGTAGGTGGGCGTTAAAAATTGTTGTTGGGGCAAGGGAACAGGGAACTCTTAACTGGGAACAGGAAGAGAGTTTTGAGTGATTTTACTTTTCTTCACATACCTTTAAATTTTTCTGTTCACCTACTTAGAAAAAACAACTAGTTAAGCACTAGCTACGTGGAGGTGGAATATGACAACCCAAGATTTGCTCATCCCTCATGCTTATGCGTATCTGCTCGTAAAAATTAGTGTCTTAGTTTTAGCATTGTTGCTGTGGTTTGTGTTTACAGCCGCACCCGTTATTTAATTACATTCACAACGTAGAGATGTTGAAGAAAACGTCTCTATTTTATGGACATTAGCGATGAATATCTTTTTGGAAATTAACAGAATTAGTCAGCCAACCCCGTCGCCAAAAAAAGTATATCAGACTCATAGCAATTAACGCCATTACCCCTAAACATAGCGGGTAGCCCCAATACCAATTTAATTCCGGCATATTGTGGGGTGATTTTTCGGTATTGAAATTCATCCCATATACTCCAGCAATAAAAGTCAAAGGAATAAAAATAGAAGAAACCACCGTTAGCAACTTCATAATTTCATTCATTTTATTACTAATTGCCGATAAATACACATCCATTAAACCAGCCACTAATTCTCGATAAGTTTCCACTATATCCATAACTTGGACTGCATGATCATAACAATCTCGCAGATATATTCTCACATCATCACTAATTAATTCACTACCATCTCTAATTAAAGAATTAATTGCATCTCTTTGTGGCCAAATTGCGCGGCGAAGTTGTAATAATTCCCGCCGAATTTGATATATTTTTTGCAATGTTTTCTGACTAGGATTAACGATTACTTCCTCTTCTAAATCATCAATCCGTTCGCCATAAAGTTCTAAAACTGGGAAAAATCCATCAATAATTGCATCTAATAAAGAATAAGCTAAATAATCACTACCTTGTCTGCGGATAATACCTTTATTTTTATCAATTCTCATCCTCACACCATCAAAACAATCATGTTCCGGTTCTTCCTGGACTGTCAAAACATAATATTTGCCTAAAACTAAACTTACTTGTTCACTATAAAAACTGCCATTATTAGGATTAGGTACAACCATGTGGGCAATAATCACTAATTGTTCTTCATAATCCTCAATTTTTGGACGTTCTACCATATTGACAATATCTTCCAAAATCAGAGGATGTAAATCAAAAGTTTGACCTAAACGATGTAAAATATCTTTACTACCTAAACCTTGAACATCAACCCAAGAAACGGATTCTGTATCCAAATAATTAAGACATTCTTCTGGATAACTGATTTGTTTATGAATGAGATCAGTTTGATTATAGTCAATTAAAAAAATGATTGGTTGTTCTGCATTTTCATCAACAATGATTGTTCCTGGTGGAGTTCCTGCTTGATGAAAAAACTCCTTATCGTGTGACTTATTGATAACTTTGGAAACCCGGCGAATTTTCCTAATCATAAATTCTTAACCTACAGATATTAGTGATTAAAATTTTAACTCATATAATATAATACTTCTATCTTATAGTATTTCTTAATCTAATGAAAGACAAATTTATCTGCGTTCATCTGCGTTTATCATCTTGCATCTGCGGTTAATTTTGCAGATTTTGCATAATGGAAATGGGAATTTAGATATACAAATAAAATAAAAATATGCTTATGCAACCAAATCAGCAAACATTTTGGTTAATTGAAACTGAAGCAAAACCATTGCAGCAGATTATAGGTGGTGGTTTTATTTTACCAGATGGACAGGTAGCGATCGCTAGAATTTTACCAAATTCCAGTTACGTCACCTTTCCATCTCTAGCATCCTTTCAACAACTGCAAAATCAAAGAGGGAGAACATTAGTATTTGGAGAAAACTCACGAGATAATTATCATCTACAAAGCTTTAAACTAGTAAGAGATCAAGATGTAACAGGTATCAGCGGTACTGGTATAGTTGCCATAGGATGTTATTTTCAACTTTTCCATCAAGATATTAGTCAAAATTCTGCTAATATTGCAGTTATGCAATGGTTGAAAGCACCTAAATCCACAGCCTGGTATACTCAAGGATGGGAACAAATTATATTAATTCATGGACATAAAGGTAAAACCAAAATTATTGTAGATTAAATATCCCCTATTCCAGAAATCTTCCATTTATGAATACTAGTGAAAATCTCATCTTAGTTGTCGGTTCTACCGGTGGAGTTGGACAACTTGTAGTTAGTAAACTCTTAGAAAAAGGCTTACCAGTTCGTATTCTCACCAGAGATGCCGAAAAAGCCGCAAAAATGTTTAATAACAAAGTAGAAATTGCAATTGGTGATATTTGTAAACCCAGCACATTGACAGCAGCAATGGCAAACATTACCGCCATCATTTGTTGTACAGGAACTACTGCTTTCCCCTCTGCAAGATGGGAATTTAATCAAACCCCCAACATTATTGAATTGGGAATCGCTGCATTTAATCCCCAATTCCTAGAAGATAAAGCCAAAAATACCCCCACTAAAGTTGATACACAGGGTGTAATTAATCTTATATCAGCAGCACCAAAAAACCTAAACCGCTTCGTATTTGTTTCTTCCTGTGGGATTCTGCGTAAACATCAATTTCCATTTAATATTCTGAATCTTTTTGGTGTACTTGACGCTAAAGAAAAAGGAGAACAAGCCATTATTAATTCGGGAATCCCTTATACTATTATTCGTCCCGGACGTTTAACCGATGGACCATATACATCCTATGATCTCAATACCTTACTCAAAGCCACAAGTGGAGGTAAATTAAACATCATTTTCGGAACAGGAGACACAATTTCCGGTGATACCAGCCGCATTGATGTAGCTGCAACCTGTGTAGAAAGTTTATTTTATCAAAGTTCTGTGAACAAAGTTTTTGAAATAGTCAATCAAGGAAATCGACCGACTATAATTGATTGGCAAAATCTTTTTTCACAATTATAAAAAAGAGAGCAAAAACATGAAATTGAATAAATTTAAAACCCCACTTCTGTTAATATTAGCTAGTTTCGTCTGTTCACCAGCAGGTTATACTCAAACACCAGAATCACAAACATCTCAACTATCGGAAGAAGTTACTAAATTATCGGGAAGTGCTGTAATGATTTTTTAGCCTTAACCGAACAGCATTAAAATAGATGTAATCTAAAAAAACTTCAAAGAATCTAATCTTCCCAGAATAGTCATATCTTCAGCATCTAATTCTACAGGAATACCACTGCGAATTAGTTCGGAAAAATCCTCATTGGGGACCATAATTGTTAAGGCATAAAGACGGTTTTCACCAGTATTTTTAATCAAATGTGTACCTGTAGGTGGTACTAATAAACTATCTCCAGCTTTGATGTTTACGGTTTTTCCATCACAAATTGCGATGCCTTCTCCTTTGAGGATAAAAAACATTTCTACAGCCCATTGATGCCGATTTGGTGGTGTTTGTCCACCGACATCAAAGATTTCTATACAACAAGTTAAAGAAGTATTTGCACTTGCTGAATCAAAGATAATTGCTAATCGGTTAGAGTCATGGGGACTAATCCGATATGCTTGATAATCTTTGGGAGATTTAATAATGGGAATTACACAACGAGTATCGTACATAGTAGGAATGGGTAATTGGTAATTGGTAATTGGTGATTGGTAATTGGTGTTTTCTACCCAACTTAAATTAATTATTAATTGCGGTTATAATTGCCGAAGAATCAGTTACAAAACCGAAACATTGCTGGACATTATATAAAGTTGCTAACCAACAATATTCCGGTGAAGTTGTCGCCGTACAATCCTTGACTAAAATACAGTCATATCCTAAAAAATTGGCATCACACAAAGTTGATAAAACACATTGATCAGCATTTACACCAGCAAATAAGATTGTAGTTATACCCAAATTTCGCAAAATACTGTCCAAAGGTGTATCCCAAAATCCACTCATCCGATACTTATCAACCTGGATGTCTTCTGGTAGCTGTTCTAGTTCTTCCACCACAGCAGCAGCCCAACTGCCCTGCATTAGCACCTGAGAACCGTTGCTGGGCAGGGGATCACCTAATCCGACACCTGCCCCTGTGGGGTTGTATACGTGCAATAAACCGGCGCTTATATTTAGTAAATCTGGACGATTTCCCCAATTTAGCCAAATTATAGGTATACCAGCAGCCCGCAATTGTGGTAATAATTGTTGCAGAGGGGCAATCGGTTGACGGGCAGGGTTAACATCTACACCAATATGTGCTAACCAACCATCAGGATGACAAAAATCGTTTTGCATATCAATAACTATGATAGCAGCTTTGGATAAGTCGCAACGGAGGGTTTTAGTTTCTGTTGCTAAAATGGCTGGTTGTGGAGTCTTTTGAGGACGGGTAATATCTGCAAATGTCTGATTTACTTGCCAGTTATTTGGTGCAAATCCTAATTTCTGAGTGGGTAGATTCATAAATGCCAATTCTCGATATCGTTTTTTACGTTGTAGCTTAAAATTATGTTAATAGATCAATTACTTAATTAAGGTTAAAATCATGAACTTTACAATTAAGAATACTTTAATTAGCGTTGCTGATAGTTACGTAACTACAGATGTACAGGTTGTAGACGGTAAAATCACCGCTATTACCCCTAATTTAGAAATAATTGATACAGAAATTAATGGGGATAACAAACTGCTGCTGCCTGGTTTTTTTAATGCCCATACCCATTCTTCGGAAATGTGGCAACGAGGAGTAATTCCTCCTTTACCTCTTGAATTATGGTTAGCACATTTATATGATTTTACTCCTTTAAATACAGAACAAGTTTATCTTAGTGCTTTGGGAACGGCAGTAGAAACTTTACTTTCTGGAGGAACAAGTGTAGTAGATCATTTAGTATTAATTCCTGGGCAGGAATTAGAAACTATTGCTACAGCAGTTCGCGCTTATCAAGAAGTAGGCATCCGGGCTTTTATTGCCCCTCTAATTCAAGATGAATCTTTGAGTATGGGCATACCTAATGGAGAATCACAAGCAAATCATGAACCTTATTTTCGTTCGCTGGGGGAAACTTTAGCAATTATGGAAGCAGCGGTAAAACAATTTCATCAACCAGAGGCAGGAATTAATATTTTAGTTGCCCCGACAGGGATTCAATTATGCAGTGATGATTTATTTATAGGATGTATCGCATTAAGTAATAAGTATGATCTTTGTCGTCATACCCATTTATTAGAAACTAAAGCCCAGGAAAAACTGGCTGAAGAAAAATATGGTTGTACTGCGGTTCAACATTTACAGGAAATTGGGTTTTTGAACAGTTGCACAACTTTAGCCCATTGTGTATGGTTAAAGGAATCTGATATTAATATTCTTGCCCAAACACAATCTACGGTCGTTCACAATCCTTTAAGTAACCTCCGTTTAGGCAGTGGTATTGCCCCAATTCTCAAATATATTCAAGCGGGTGTTAATGTGACTTTTGGTTGTGATGGTGCTTCTAGTAATGACTCCCAAGACTTGTTGGAAGCTATTAAAATTGGTTCGATTTTACATAATCTGACAGAACCAGATTATCAATACTGGATTACACCCCGTCAAGCTGTAAAAATGGCATCTTTAGGGGGTGCAAAAGGTTTAAATATAGAAGATGAACTTGGTTCTCTTGCTGTTGGTAAAAAAGCTGATTTAGTTTTATATGATCTCAATAATTTGTCATTACTTCCCCGCACAGATCCTATTGGTTTATTAGTTTTAGGTCGTCCGGTTAATGTTATTAATAGTGCTTGGGTAAATGGTAAGCAAATTATTAGTAATGGAAAAATTACTACAATTAATATTGATGAACTGCGACAAGAATTATTTAACCGCAGTCACTGGGAAACACAGCCTAAATCAGCTAATGTAGATAAATTAGCACCTCGTTATCGGCAAGTTATGGGATTAAATTAATGTTAAGTTAAGCAAAATAATTGAGGGCGGGGTTTCCCCGCCCATACAGAGCAATTTCATCACCTAACTTGCAGGTAGGTGAGGGTGGTATGAAGTCAAGTAACTAGTACAGCACGGCGTAAATAAATCAACCATTCTTAATCGCCAAAAAGCTTGCCCAATATTGCTTTTGACTTTTGACGAACGCCTTGCGGTATTAGTACAGGTCGGCGGAAATAAACAGACCATTCCAAATCGCTGGAAAGATGATTATATATTCGTTTTGACTTTTGACCTTTGACTTTTGACTTCCGCCCTGCGGTGCTAGGGTTTTTTATCGGTCTTGACAGTAGCTTCTACTTTGACATTTTTTACGCCAGGTATTGCTTTAATAAAAGTTTCCGCCTGTGTGATTTCTTTTTGAGAAGTTGCTGTTCCTTTGAGGATAATTTCACCGTCTTTGTTGGTTACTTCTAACTTGTTTCCGGGTAAAACTGCTTTCAGTTTTTTGCTAATTTCGGTTTTTAAGTCGGTTGTGGATTTAGAAGTTGCAGTAGGAGTTGCGGTAAGAGTTGTCGTAGGAGTTGCGGTAGGAGTTGCGGTAGAATTATCTATGATTCTGGTGGTATCAGAAGCGGGTTTGGCTGGAACAACGGGGGTTGTGGTGCTAGTACCAGTAGTTTCTGAACCTGTTTTTGGTGCTTCTTGACAACCAACCATGCCAGCTACTAAAACGCCACTAACTAGAAAAGGAATGAGCTTTTTCATGTTGATTTCCAAAGTTGAATACTTGAAGTGATGGATTTTACTGTGAGTGATACCCAGGAGCAAATCTTAAAGAAGAATTAAATTTCTACAACCAAAAGTCATGAACCAAACATCCAGATAACTGACGGAATGACAACTTTCCAATAACTAAATTAAAACGCTTTTATTGAAAAGAGCCAATTTAATTGTACTCATGGCTATCGAATATTAACGGTTTGATGCTCACAGGTAGCCACTATCTATATATTCTCTATCTTAAAGACTCAGCCGCATCTTTTTTGGGATTGCTAATTGGGGACTAGGGACTAGTACCGCAAAGCGGAAGTCAAAAGTCAAAGATAATATTGAGCAAGCTTTTTGGCGATTGAGAATGGTTGGTTTATTTACGCAGTGCTGTACTAGGTAATTTTATTCTGACAACTGACAACTGACAACTGACAACTGACAAAGAGAGGATATTGCACCTTGAAGGTTCGGTTATACCACTTTCTATCTTTACCCCAATGACGATAATCTCGTGGATGTAGAGTGCAAATGTCTAATATAACCACCATTAGCTGCTGAAGCAATCAAGAGGTTAAAACCTGTGTACGAATGGATTTTGCCGAGTCTCAAGGAAGTTTTATCTGAAAATCAATCTCCTGTGGCTGAGTGTTCTACGGCTAAGGCAGAACAGCAGTGGCGTGTGAGTTTAGCGGCTACGGAGAACTTGCTGTTGAAGACTTTAGCCACGAGTTTATCTGATGATACTCAATGTTTGGTATTAGCTGCACCTGCACCTTTATTTAGTCACCCGGAACTAAAACAACGATTACAAACGATAACTTTTACAGCTAGACCTTTTAATCCTTTGGCATTGATGCCATTTATGATGCCGTCAGAAGTGGCGCAGCATATAAATAATATAGAAACAAATACTCCCCATACTGCTACTTTTCAAGAGTCTATTTTACCTTTGTTACCGGCTGATCCTCTGGGTGCGGAACAGTTTTGTTTGATATTTACAGATAAATTTAGATTGGTTTTGGTTTTGGCGGAAGATGAGAATGGTAAGAAGGAGTTTTTGTTTTCTTTTGAATCAGCGGTTGTCCAAAGGGCTTGGGAATCTATAGGTGCTAGGGTGGTTTTAACTAATCCTGAATTGTTTGCTGATTTAGATGTGAGGGTAGGAAATTATCCTGTTGTTGCTCCAGATTATCAAGTTATAATTCAATTTAGTCAGTTATTACTACAAGAGTTAACTATTGCAACAGAAAGTAATCCAGTTACGTATACTTCATCATCTTTTTGTTCACCTACTCCACCGCCAAAATCTCCATCTCGTTCTGATGTGGAATTGCTCCAAGCTTTTGCCCATGAGGTTCGCACTCCGTTAACGACTATTCGGATGATGACGCGATTGCTATTAAAAAGGAAGGATTTGCCTGTTAATGTTATCGGTCGTTTGGAGGTTATTGATCATGAATGTACTGAGCAAATTGACCGGATGGAGTTATTATTTAAGGCGGCAGAGTTAGAGAATTTATCACAACCTTCAAAATTTGCTAATTCCCAATTGTCGCCGATGTGTTTGGATGAGGTTTTACAACAGAGTATTCCCCGTTGGCAATTGGCGGCAACTCGGCGTAATTTAACTTTAAATGTGATTTTACCGAAGCAGTTGCCGACGGTGGTTAGTAATCCGGCGATGCTGGACAGGGTGCTTACTGGTTTAATCGAGAATTTTACGCGCAGTTTACCTCCTGGTAGTTGTATTCAGGTGCAAGTAATTCCTGCTGGTGATCAGTTAAAGTTGCAATTGTCTCCTCAGTTTGATTGTCAAGATCAAGGCTACAGGACAACGCCACCAATTCGGAAGTCGTTGGGTCAATTATTGATGTTTCAGCCGGAAACAGGGGCAATTAGTTTAAATATGGCGGCAACTAAGCATTTATTTCAAGCAATTGGGGGGAAATTGATTGTGCGTCAACGTCCGCAAAATGGGGAAGTGTTGACTATTTTCTTACCTTTGGAAGTTAGAGGCATCTGAATTTATCTGTAACAAGTGATTCATTTTTGGTAGTAATTTATCTCAATTTACTATACTATAGTACAATCACATAAGAGTAATTACACAAAATAAATATCCTTAAATGTTAATATCTGTCCGTGCTATTAGTGAAGCGGAATTAAATTTAGCTATTGTTCGTAATCCACTTGTAGTGAATGTGGGTACAACTGTTATGGAAGCGATCGCTCGCATGAGTGGTGTCCGATCAGTATGTTCTGTAGACCAAACCACTGGTAGTCAATATGGTTAATGAAGTGATGACGACCAAGGTAATTTGTGCGGTTGCGGATGTTTCGGTATTAGCGATCGCTTTTTTAATGGCAGAAAACCGCGTTAGTTCCGTAATTATTGTGGAAACACAGGCATCTAAACAAGTTCACCTTGGTATTATCACTGAGCGTGATATTGTCCAGTTTCAAGCCTTAAACCTGAATGTTGCTACCTGTTTAGCAGCAGATGTCATGAGTACACCCGTTTTTTGTGTGCATGGGAATGAATCTCTGTGGGCTGTGCAGAGCGATCGCCAATCTCAAATCTCCAAACGACCAATTTTCGTTGTGTGACAGTTTAGGGTGCGGAATGTGGGATACAGAAGTCAGGAGTCAGTGAGTAGGGGCGCAAGGCCTGCGCCCATCAATCTAATGTTAGTTATTGGTTATTAATTCTTTGCTGTAAAACTTCCCTTGCCTGTTCTCTGTCGTCAAAGTGAATTTTCTCAGTCCCCAGAATTTGATAGTCTTCGTGACCCTTACCGGCTAATAATACACCGTCTCCAGGTTGAGCCTGTAGAATAGCCGTCCGAATGGCGGTAGCGCGATCGCTAATCACCATTGCCTGTACCATATCAGGAATACCTGCCACCACATCCTGTAATATCTTTTCCGGGTCTTCCGTGCGAGGATTATCGGAAGTCACCACAGCCATATCTGCAAGTTCCGCTGCTATTTTCCCCATTTTCGGACGTTTAGTGCGATCGCGGTCTCCCCCACAACCAAACACACATATCATTTTACCAGGAATAAACGGCCGAGCCGCCTTGAGCAAATTCTCCAAACTATCAGGAGTATGGGCATAATCCACAATCACACTAATATCTTGTTGTGAACTAATTTGCACCCGTTCCATCCGTCCAGGAACACCGGGAAACCCAGGAATAGCACCTGCTACCAATTGCAAATCTAACCCCAAATGGACAACCGCCCCCACAGCAGCCAAAAGATTTTCTAAATTATATTGACCAACCAAAGGCGAACTAAAAGCCACATTACCTTGAGGAGTATGTAAAATCCCACTCACCCCATAGGGTTGATAACTTAAATCACTCATCCAAAAATCAGCCGTACTATCATTAACGCTATAACTCCAAACCCGTTCCCGATGCAAAGATGCAATTATCCGTTGACCGTAGACATCATCAGCATTGATAATTGCTCGTCCTTGCAGATAATTAGGACTAAATAACAACGCCTTCGCCGCAAAATAATCCTCCATATCCAAGTGATAGTCCAAATGATCCTGAGTGAGATTAGTAAACACCCCCACCTCAAAAGCACAACTCAAAACCCTACCCTGGTGCAAAGCATGAGAACTAACTTCCATTACCCCTGTATCACAACCGGCATTCATCGCCTTAGCCAATTGTTGCTGTAAATCTACCGCAAAAGGAGTAGTATTCACAGCGGTCTCTTCAAAACCAGGCCAGCGCGTATACAGCGTACCTATTAACGCCGTCGGTAAATTAGCCTGAGTTAAGAAATATTCAATCAAATGAGTAGTAGTAGTTTTCCCATTTGTCCCCGTCACACCCACCATTTTCAATTTTTGTCCTGGATAACCATAAAAAGCCGCAGCTATTTGGGCGCAAGCTTTAGTCATATTATCGGCACTAATGACCACAGAGTTTGCTGTAGGCGGATTTTTCCTCATAGCTTCGGGGGAAACAATCGCCGCTACAGCACCAGCAGCCAAAGCCCCCGACCAAAACTCCCCACCATCTACCCTAGTTCCTGGCATCCCAATAAACAAATCGCCCACACCACAGGTATGGGAATTAGTTTTCAGTCCTTGAATATCAATATCTGGTATATTTGCAGACTCAATCCCATCTACAGCCGCTAATAATTCCCGCAATTTCATCTAGTGAACCTCGCCACAAGCTTGTCTTGCGCCTATTTAAACATTATTTTTTGTTTATTGGGAGAGATACAACAAAATTCAAGAAACGTCTTCAGGTGGATGCCAACCAGCAGAAACCCAGGCTTGTCTCACAGTCACTGCGTAGATATTATTAAGTTGTAAAGCTAAAACTGTAACACGACCACAGGCAGTTAATCCTATGATATGTGTACCATTGTTAGTCCAAGCAAAGTGAGATAACCATGTTTGCTGACGAGGATTAAATAGTTTTACCTTGCTGTCAGTAACTTGATCTAGACCATGAGTTTGAGTACCTTTGTATCCGTTGCATAGTCTACAAGCAAGCCATAAATTTTCTTCGTTATCAGTCCCACCTTTGGCTTTGGGAATAATATGATCAATCTCTAAAATACCCAATACATACTTTTGCAGACTAAGACAGTAACCACATTGATGATTAGCCTGGTTTCGCACCTTAACCCGAACTTCTTCAGAAATTTGACTAGAACTCACGCACCTAACTCTTTTATTAATCCACGTTTGACAGCTTCACTTAATGCAGTAGCTTTTCGCAATAGTCCCTCTTGATAAATTTGCATTAGTGTTTGCAATTCAGAATGTTCTGATTCTGTAACAATACCAGCTTGTTGTTTATCTAGTAACTCACTTAAACGAATATCTTCTTCAGATTCCATTTGTAATTCTGTCAAAGCTAAAACTTGCTGGTCAGAAAGTGCTGATACAGGTTCAAGGGTTGTTGCTTCTAGGCTAATAGGTGGGATAGAAAACTGGATAGTATCAACTAAGATGCTGGCTAAATCCCTGTTTGCTAGACGTGCAAAGTGTTCAGCTTTTTGATAAACGTCATCTGGTAGAGTAATTGTGATTTGGTTACTCATATTTTTTAGATAGGTTTCCTTCATATTATTGATTATAAATATTTGTTATATCTTATAAACCTTTATTTTTATAAAAAGTTACAATACAACTAGTCATACGAAATCCAAACCATGTCTGAATCAGTGCAGTATATAACTAATACCCAGGGAGAAACAGTTGGTGTATTGTTAAATCTGGAAACTTACCAACAAATAACCAACTTATCAGCAGATACTGAATTATTAATTGGGTTAAGTTTAGATGAGTTACAAGCTTTGGTAGAAAGTGTATTATCCCCCAAAACTCAGACTCAATTAGATAATTTATTAATGAAAAATGCTGATAATCAATTGACAAATGAAGAGTCTGAAACTTTAAACAAATTACTGGCACAGGTTGATAAATTGAATATTCTCAAAACTAGAGCTAGATATACTTTAAACTTTAAACCAATTTCAAGAAAAACATAAAGTAGCGTGAGTGTTTATATTTCTGTTGAATTACAAAAACAAGTTCGTCATTGTTTTGCAGATTGTTGTGCTTACTGTCATACTGCGGAATCTCTAACAGTTACTACCTTTGAATTTGAGCATATCATTCCTCCGGCGGCTGGTGGTGAAACTGTATTTGAAAATCTCTGTTTAGCTTGTCCATCTTGTAATCGTTATAAAGCGACTCGTCAAACAGCAATTGATCCAAATACTCAGGATGAGGTTAAACTATTTCATCCACAACAGCAAGCATGGATAAAGCATTTTGCTTGGAGTGAAGATGCTACGGAATTGTAGGACTTACACCTGTGGGGAGAGGCACTATTTCTGCTTTAAAAATGAACCGTCCACAATTAACTCGTGTACGGAAAATGTGGGTAAAAATGGGTGAACATCCACCAAATATATAAACTGTTGATTTCGGTTTTTTTGGGCATCTGGGTTTTGCCTGTCTATATGCGGTTTATAACTGCCTGTTTAATATTAATTTCGTATCTATTATTGTGGTTATTGTGATAGCATTGCGTATATGCTGCGTAAATTCTCTGTTTTAAATTAAGATTAAAGCATCAAATTCTGGCAAATATATAATATTGTTATGCGAAATCGGATATTAAGTATTTTATTGCTCACCTTATCTCTAACTACCACACCCCAGCTTGTATTTGCTCAAAATAGTGTCCAACAGCTATTTAAACAAGGTGAAACAGCGGAATCGGTGGGTAACAACTCCCAAGCAGAGACGATTTGGCGTAAGGTTTTGCAGGTTGAACCCAATAATGGCAAAGCTTATAACAATTTGGGTAATGCTTTACGACGACAGGGAAAATTACCGGAGGCTTTAGCAGCACACCAAAAAGCTCTACAACTCAATCCTAATGATGCAGAAGCCTATGTTGGTATAGGTAATGTCCTAAATGCCCAAGGTAAACAAGAAGAGGCATTAGCATCTCATAAAAAGGCTATCCAACTTAACCCTAATTTGGCTAGTGCTTACAATGGTTTGGGCATTGCCCTCAGAAGCAAAAAGAAATTAAATGAGGCTATTACCGCATTTCAGAAAGCTATACAAATTGATCCTAACTACACCAGGACTTACATTAATCTCGGTTTAATTTTTAAAGACCAGAA
>NZ_AP018316.1:3413089-3454225 GCF_002368115.1 Dolichospermum compactum NIES-806
GAAATTAGATGAGGCTGTTGCTGCTTACCAAAAAGCTCTATCATTACCAGAAGATACTTTGGTAACTCCAACAACTGCCCATACTCTTGCAAATAATGGTTTAGGTTTAGTATTGCAAGACCAAGAAAAGTTTGAAGAAGCTATAAAACATTTCGACAAAGCCGAAGAACTTGACCCCGATTATATATATGCTCGTAACAATAATATAGAAGCACGAAAATTATGGACTGAAAAACAAAATAAACTAGCCAGTGTAGAAAACGATATGGGATTTTTGCCCAAAAATGATCCCAACTTAACTGTTAAGCGTTCTGTCGTTCTCATTACTGCCAAGTTTTCTAACAGTCAACGTCAAGGAATTGAGGTTGGTACTGGTGTAGTTATCCAGCAAGATGCCAACCGGACATTAATTCTCACCAATCGTCATGTGATTTTTGATGGCAATGAACAGGGTGAAAATATTCAAGTGGAGTTTTTCAGTTCTCCACCAACAGGTAAAGTCAGAATGAGGAGGAATGCCAAATTATTCCAAAAGACTCCTACAGATGAACTCGATTTAGCTGTTTTGGAAGTTAGCGGTAAACTACCAGAAGACATCCAACCTTTATCAACGTCTACTACCATCAACCCCGCAATGCCTATTCAAGTTATCGGTCATGATGCCCAAAGAGGTAAAGATAAATCATGGTCTGTCCAATCAGGAAAAATCATTGTTCAGAACCAACAATTACAAATATCTGCAACCGCACTTAAACCTGGTTATTCTGGCAGTCCTGTGATAGACTCAAAAAATCGGCTCATAGGCATAGTTTATGCCCGAAAAACGGGTGAAACCAAAAATTTTGCCTATCCTATATCTGTAGTTAAAAAACAATTGTCCATCTGGAAAATTACTTTAACGAAACCATGAGTTATAAAATTCTACTGGCCAGCTTATTAATCCTCGGCATTAATCCTCTCTCTGCTGTTGCCTCTTGTCCTAAAGGAAATGCCCGTTCTACAGATTATATCCGTCGGCAACCACCCAACCGTTGTGAAGGCATCAAACTCGAACCTTTAAGCGGCAATAGCTTGAGTTTAATTTCCATTGCTACCCGCAACATTGCCAGTTATGGTAATACCATAACCTTACAAGTTCCCCGCATTAAAGATGGTAAAAATCCTCAAGTGATAGTCAAATCATTAGATGATAATTATCACTATCAATTAGATGATTTGCTATTATCTAACAATGGTGCAAATTTCGGCTTTAGCTGGGATACTTACGTTCTTAAAAAAGCCAACATTCCTGCAAATAAACTCCGCGCTGTAGCAGCTTATAGCCTGGGTTCTCAAAATGTTTATGTTCCCGTTACATTGGGAAAAACTTCTGGTAAATACGAGTTTGTTTTTTATTCTCAAGATCGAGTCAAATTTACCAGTGTAAAAATCGTCCCTCTCACAGATCAAAAAGATCAACAGCCAGTATATAGGACATCTCGCACTACCCCCAATAGTGGTGAAATTAGTTTCACCTGGGATGGAAGTAAATCTCCAGCAGGACGCTATCAACTTCACTATATCGCTAATATTGAACGCAGTAATGAACCAAGCGATAGAATTGAACGACGCATCGTATTTGAACATAACCCAACCTGGTTAAAATAAATCATTTTATTCTCAAGATCGAGTCAAATTTACCAGTGTAAAAATCGTCCCTCTCACAGATCAAAAAGATCAACAGCCAGTATATAAGACATCTCGCACTACCCCCAATAGTGGTGAAATTAGTTTCACCTGGGATGGAAGTAAATCTCCAGCAGGACGCTATCAACTTCACTATATCGCTAATATTGAACGCAGTAATGAACCAAGCGATAGAATTGAACGACGCATCGTATTTGAACATAACCCAACCTGGTTAAAATAAATCATGGCATTTCGGCAAAAAGTTAGACAGAAATCTTCTCAAAATTCCAGATTTAGTAAGATTAAGAACTTTATTATTACTAGGTCTGGCTTAATTCGGACAAAATTTAATAATATTAATCATAATTTTCTCCAGCAATTGCCAAATCTAAAACAATATCTAATCCAGCAAAAATCATCTATTTTGGTGATAATATTGCTTGTGGTTTTATGTATTATTACTATTGCGGCTATTGTCCCTGGAACTCATATATTTGAAGGTAATCTTATTTTTCAAGAAATGAGTTTTACTCATGATGATAATCAACCTAAACTGTTTCTCGGCAATATTAAAAACATTAAAAAACTAGAAACCGAAGGTAAGCAAATATTAACTTTTACTGGCAGTTTTCAAAGTGAATCTTTACCAGAAATTAATAAATTAAATTCCTTAGAAATCCAACTTACAGAACGGGAAAGTAAAATAATTATTACTCCAGCCAATTCTCAGACAGAAAGCGAAATTAATCTCAAGGAATTACGACTACAACCACAAACAAGAATAGCTAGACTAAATTATGATTTTTATCGTCAGCAACTAGCTTTTTCTCTTCTTCCCAATTCTCAAAATAATCCCAACCCCTTAGAAATCTATTTAGGTGAACAGCCTATCAAAGTTATTATAGAAGGTTATAAAATACCCAGTTTAAATTTACCGAAGTCACAGGATGATCAAGCACAATTAGAGTTTATTGTCAACCCCAATAATAAAGAATTTACTTTTAACATTCAAGAAAATACTAATATTTATCTCACTTTATCAAAACCACCAAAATATGAATCAGAACAATGGTTTAGAGGCAAAATAAAAACTAAAGATGTCACATTTACTCATGTAGATAAAAATGGTGGCAACCTCAGAGATGATTTAGAAATATCTACTATTCTCGAAGGTAAAATCCGCATGGCAGAACAGGATAGAGAAATTAAAGAAAATCAGTTTCTGATGGGAGAAGACACTAATAAACCGTTAAATATTCAACTTATCCGCAATCTGCAAATAATATCTGATAAAAAAGGTATAGAAGCACGTTTTTCTGGTAAAACCAAACAAATTCAAATTGGACTAGATCAAGATTTTCCTGTTTCTAGTATCCAAGGTAGTTGGTTAGATGGGGTGCTACCTCGTGATGCCATTATTGCCCTATTTTCCTTTGGTGCTGCTACCGTGGCTAATCTTCTTTCTTGGTTATTTAGTAATACCAATTCCCGCAAACCATAATATATTTGTGAAATAGATAAGATACCCGACTTTTTGAAAAAGTTGGGAATCTGGGTATTAGAGTTTCAAGTTTTCACATAATCACTTAACATTTTTTCCAACCGTTCCACACTCAGACGAGGAGAAGGACGGGGTATCAGTTTTTCTTTACCGTCACCAATGAGTAAATGTAGTACCGGAATTTCATATTGATATGCTGCAAACCAATCATCACGAGTGGTAATATCCCGTACTTCCAACTCAAAACTGAGATTTTTGATTTGTTCGAGTTTTTCCTGTAAACCTTCACAAAGATGACAACCGGGTTTGCTGTAGAGAATTAATTGCATGAGTTGAGACTAAACAATGAAAATGTGTTTTATACTTATTTTAACTAAAAATACAATTTTATAGAAAAATATCTGATAGCGTGGCGTAAGCCATATCAGGATATTCAGGATTACAAGATTAACAGGATGAAAAAATAGATGATAATTAATGGTGATAAATAAAAACCCCAATTACAGCCAATTACAGCGATTTCCAATCATATAAGGTACATCCTAGCCCCCTCATCGCACCCCCCTAAATCCCCCCGCAGCGGGGGGAAGAAAAGGATAAGCTTTTGATACTGGAGGGGGTTGGGGGTGGGGTTCTTGTTCCAGGTTTGATGACAATTTGCTGTAAATCATCATCTGTTACAAAATTAATATCAACGTAATGCACCCTACAATAATACTGACATTCACAAAACCTTACCAAATCCTCCACCTCCAGGAGTTTCTATGATAAAAATATCCCCTGAATTCATCTCTACTGTAGCTGTATTACCTAAATTTTCCTCAGTTCCATTCTCACGTTTTATCCAGTTTCTTCCTACTTTTCCGCTTCCTCCACCATGCAAACCAAAGGGAGGAATTAACCGATGACTAGAAAGAATATTAGCTGTCATTGGTTCGAGAAATTTAATCCGACGAATTACGCCATTTCCACCTGAATATGTGCCTTTACCACCACTATCAGAACGCAAACTAAAGCTTTCTACTTGTACAGGATAACGAGTTTCTAAAACTTCTGGATCAGTTAAACGGGAGTTAGTCATGTGAGTATGAATCGCATCAGTACCATGATAATTTATCCCCGCACCTGAACCACCACAAATGGTTTCATAATATTGATATTTTTCATTCCCAAAGGTAAAATTATTCATTGTTCCTTGAGAAGCAGCCATGACACCTAAAGCACCATATAAAGCATCAACAATTGTTTGTGAAGTTTCTACATTTCCTGCTACCACTGCTGCGGGATAGATTGGGTTTAACATACAGCCTTGAGGAATTATAATTTCTAAAGGTTTAAGACACCCAGTATTGAGAGGAATATTATCATCAACTAAAGTACGGAACACATATAAAACGGCTGCTTGTGTTACAGCTTTGGGAGCATTAAAATTACTATTTAGTTGTGCAGATGTTCCCGTAAAATCAATTTTAGCACTCCGATTTTCTCGGTTAATTGTCACTGCAACCTGAATTTTTGCACCGCTATCCATTTCATAAATAAATGCACCATTTTTCAAAACATCAATTGCTCGTCTGACGGATTCTTCAGCATTATTTTGGACAAACTGCATATAAGTTTGTACTGTTGTTAGTCCATATTGATTGACCATTTTATCAAGTTCTTGGACTCCCCTTTCATTAGCAGCTATTTGAGCTTTAAAATCGGCAATATTTTGATCAGGATTGCGACTAGGATAGGGATGATTTAAGAGATAATTTCTCACGGCTGTTTCTTGAAAGTCTCCCTGTTCAACTAAGAGAAAATTATCAAATATAATTCCTTCTTCTGCTACTGTGGTACTGTGAGGGGGCATAGAACCAGGAGTAATACCACCGATATCTGCTTGATGTCCACGAGAAGCAACATAAAAGATAATTTGTGTTTTTTCTATATCAAAAATTGGGGTAATGGCTGTGACATCAGGTAAATGTGTTCCCCCATTATAGGGGTTATTTGATAAATAAACATTTCCCGGTTTAATATTGTCACCTCGATCATTAATTAAACTGATGACACTTTCACTCATTGAGCCTAAGTGTACAGGAATATGAGGTGCATTTGCAACTAATGAACCGGAAGCATCAAAAATAGCACAGGAAAAATCTAGCCGTTCTTTAATATTAACTGATGTTGCGGTATTTTGCAGCACAATTCCCATTTGTTCGGCGATGAATTGATAGAGGTTTTTGAATATTTCTAAACGAATGGGATCTGGTTGAGATATGGTATACATTTTTTCACTTAATTAATTTCAAGATAAACAATATGTTGGGTTTCCTTGCGTCAACCCAACCTACATTTTTTATTAAATTGTATCTGGATCTATATTTAATTCCCGCAGTTTTGTGGCCAAACGTTCTGCTTTTCTTGCTTCCTGTTCTGCGGTTTCTTCAGGTGTGGGGACTAAATTGCCTTCTGATGTGAAATAACGCAATAAACCTTCATGAATTCCTAAATATAAACCTAATTGTTGACTCCATAAATGCCCTTTTTCGGTGGCTTTTATAGGTTGATATTTTCCGTCTGTGATATGAAATCCTGCAAATTCTAATGTATAAGGATCAAACCAAAAATAGTCAGGTGTGCGGAAAGTTTCTTGATAAAGTTCTTTTTTTGATTCTCTATCTATTTTGGCTGTTGTTGGTGAGAGAATTTCGACAATTACATGAGGATATTTACCGTTTTCTTCCCACACTACCCAACTTTTACGAGTTTTTCTGTCAGTTCCTAAGACTACAAAAAAATCAGGCCCACGAAAATTTTCTGTTTTCTTCTGATGTGGACTATAATAAATACTCAGATTTCCCGCAGCATAGAAATCAGTTCTGTCTTTCCATAACCATTCCAAACATTTGAAAAGTAGGATTATTTGTCGTAGGTGTAGTTCTGTTTCCACGGGAGGTTCATCACTATATAGGTCACTGGGAGGAAAAATAACATCTGGAGAGATGATTTTTTCAGATGCTATTTCTTGAGTAATCATCATGATATGATACCAAGTAGTTATTTGTTTATTCTAACATTAATTACCAATTGATAATTAATCCATTCAAGGTCTTATCTGTGTTTATCTGCGTTCAAATATTCTGAAAATCTTATTTTCTTTGGAAATGTTGGGTTTCGCAAAGGCTCAACCCAACCTACGAAAAATGGCGTTGTAAAATTAAGTGATTTTGTTTCGTTAATGTTGCTTCCCAGTGAGGTTCAACGACAATTGTGCTGATTTTTTCGACAATGATAGCAGGTCCGATTATACTATCTTCTGGTTGTAAATTATCCCGGTAATAAACAGGAGTATCATGCCATTTATCAGCCGTAAACATTTTTACTATTTCCACAGGTGTGGGATTTTGATCGAAAGGACGATTACGAGTAATTAATGGTTCTTGAGGAGTATCCATTTTTTGAATTACTTCTACTGAAACTGATTCGACAATTAAGGTTTTCTCGGTTTGAATGAAACCATATCTATTTTTATGCTCAGTTTCAAATTCTTTTCGCATTAATGCCACATCATCTGCGAAATCAATGTTTAATGTAGAGTTAGTCCCATCATATTTTAAGTTAATTTTTTGAACTATTTCTTCTCTACTTGTTTTATCGGAGTTAATAGTAGTTCTTGCTTGGGTTTCCAAAGATGCTATCAATTGCTTTAGTTGTGGAATCAATGTTTGATTCAAGGGTTTTTCTACGCCTGTTTCTTTAATTGAGCGAATATCAGCTAATCCCATACCATAAGCAGAAAGAACTCCTGCATAGGGGTGAAGAAATATCTTTTTCATTCCTAAAGTATCAGCAATTAAACAAGCAACTTGTCCTCCTGCACCACCAAAACAACAAAGGACATATTCGGTGACATCATAACCTTTTTGTAAACTGATTTTTTTGATGGCATTTGCCATATTTTCCACAGCGATCGCTATAAATCCTGCTGCTACTTGTTCCGGTCTAGAATTGTTGCCTGTGGCGGCTACTATCGCCTGGGATAGTTGGATAAATTGTTTTTTGACGATATCTTTATCTAAAGGTAAATTGCCTGTAATTCCCAAGACAGAGGGGAAATATTGAGGGTGAATTTTTCCTAACATGACATTAGCATCTGTGACGGTTAACTGTCCCCCACGACGGTAACAAGCCGGTCCTGGATTTGCTCCCGCAGATTGGGGTCCGACACGATAACTAGAACCATCAAAATATAAAATTGAACCGCCTCCAGCCGCAATGGTATTAATTGCTAATACGGGAACTCGCATTCTTGCACCAGCAATTTCTGAGTCTAATTGGCGTTCATATTCTCCTTTAAAGTGGGCAACATCTGTACTTGTTCCGCCCATATCAAAGGTAATTACTAATTCAAACCCTGCTCTTTTACTGGTTTGAATTGCACCGACAATACCGCCAGCCGGACCGCTTAGAATACTATCTTTTCCTTGAAATTGTTGTGCGTCGGTTAAGCCGCCATCAGATTTCATAAACATTAATTTTACTCCAGGTAGTTGATTGGCTACTTGGTTAATGTAGTGCCGCAAAATCGGAGTTAGATAAGCATCTACTACGGTTGTATCTCCTCGGCTAACTAATCTCATTAATGGACTAACTTGATGGGATATAGAAATTTGTGTAAAGCCAATTTCCTGAGCTATTTGTGCTACTTGTTGTTCGTGGTATAGATAGCGATCGCTGTGCATGAAAACAATGGCACAACTGCGAATCCCTGTGTGATAAGCCGCTTGTAAATCATGTTTAGTTTTTTCAATATTGACGGCTATTAATTCCTGACCATGAGCATCATAACGTTCCTCTATTTCAATTACCTGCTCATACAGCATGGTAGGTAAAATTATCTTCCTAGCAAAGATATTGGGACGATTTTGATAACCAATTCTCAACGCATCTTTAAAGCCTTTAGTAATAGCTAAAACTACCCGATCTCCTTTTCTTTCTAATAGGGCATTTGTGGCTACTGTTGTCCCCATTTTGACTGTTTCTATGGCTTCAGTCGGGATAGTTTCTTGGCTGGAAATACCCAGAATATCTCGAATACCTTGAATAGCTGCATCTTGATATTGTTCAGGATTTTCTGATAGTAATTTATAGACTATAATCCATTGTTTATTAGGGAGAGGAACAATTAAAAAACGTTCTTGATGTTTTGAAAGTCTATTGATTATGGTTTGATTATTGGTAATAGCAACTATATCTGTAAATGTGCCACCTCTGTCTGCAAATACTTTTAACATTATTCAATTTCCTCAACAATAAGTCAGATTCCCGACTTCTTGAAGAAGTCGGGGATCTTGTTGTTCAAAACTAATTAAGAAAGGTCTTTCAATTCAGCGGTGCGGACTGAAAGTATCTGTGTTTGATTCCCTCTTTGCACTTTTACCTGCAACGCTTGACCCAGGGTACTGTTTTCTACAACATCTTGCAATTGTTCAGCACTGGTAATGGCTTTATTATCAATTTGCAAAATCACATCACCACGCCGGATACCTGCACTTGCAGCCGGAGAATTAGGAACAACTCGCATGACCAAAACACCTTTAACTTCAGGAATTGCAAACATGGAGTTAGGGTCATTGTTATTTTGTTTTGCTAATTCCGGTGTTAGTGTCACCATTTGCACACCTAAATAGGGGTGAGCAACTTTGCCATCTCGTTGCAATTGTACAGCGATCGCCTTGGCCTTATCAATAGGAATCGCAAACCCAATCCCCATCGCATCTGCACGAATGGCGGTATTAATTCCAATCACCTCTCCTAAACCATTTAATAACGGTCCACCAGAGTTACCGGGGTTAATAGCTGCGTCAGTTTGGATGAAATCTAACCGTTTATCACTGATTCCTACTTGAGCGCTCGAACGTTTCAGGGTGCTGACAATCCCCAAAGTCACAGTATTATCAAATCCTAACGGATTACCCACCGCGATCGCCCAATCTCCCACCTGAACATTATTAGAAGAACCTAAAGGTGCAACCGGTAAATCCTTACCAGCATTAATCTTCACTACAGCCAAATCCGTAACTTCATCAATGCCTTTCACCTTACCCTCAAAAGTGCGACCATCTTTCAGACGAACTGTAACCTTATCCGCCTTATCAACTACGTGAGCATTAGTGAGAATTACGCCACTTTTGTCAAGAATAAAACCCGAACCTAAACCCCGTAACTGTTCAGTCGGTGATTGTTGAGGAAAGCTATCACCAAAAAACCGCCGAAAAAACGGATCTTCCAGCATCGGATCATTGCGGCGAGTAATCGTCCGTTCAGTATCAATTCTTACTACTGCCGAACCTACACGATTTACCGCTGCTGTCACAAAACTATGACTACCAATCACAGCCGCAGCGGGAGAAGGCTTTTGAGCAACTTTTGTGAATGACTCAGTGACAGGATTCGGACCCGGTTCTGCTGCTGAAGGTAACACCCGCAGAGAACTGACAGTCAGCATCACTCCCATGAAAATTGCTAACAGATGGCTACTGAGTTGTCGGATAGACCGGGACATTGGGAAAAATCGCATAATCACAACCTAATCTACAAGTCTAGTTTTTGCTGTTTCTTGATAAATCTATCTACATCTCATTCTAGTTTATTGACATTTTCGCTCAAATTTAAGTTTCTGGGATTTTGCCAAATCTTGGCTCAAACATGAATATTTCCCACCTGTCACTAACTCAGTAGCAGCAGTTAAACAACATAAAAAATTCCTATCTCTCTGGGCTAAAATATTTATTAGAGCCAAAATGCCAAAACCAATACCTTATAGAATAACTCATGAATGGAGCAACCCCCATCACAAACGACTCCTCACCTGTATCAGAACCAGGAGAACATATCCACAATCACAGCCATACGGATCATACACACATTGATTCTGCTCATCCTCATGTCCACAGTGAAGATTCCTTACGAAAGATTATTAACCGACTATCACGCATAGAAGGTCATGTTCGCGGAATTAAAACAATGGTACAGCAAAATACCCCATGTCCTGATGTATTATTACAAATTGCCGCTGTGCGTGGAGCATTAGACAAAGTAGCACGAATCGTCCTAGACGAACATTTAACTGAGTGTATTGGTAGAGCCGCTCAAGCAGGTAATATAGAATCAGAAATTGAACAATTAAAAGCCGCCTTAGATAGATTTTTACCTTAGCAGACTCAAAGAAATCAATAGTCAAGAAATCAACTGAATATATCAAACCATTGGGATGGGAAATATTGTTTTGATTTCTATATCTTCGAGCATTTATTTTTAAAATTTAAATCATGATAGCCAAATTCAAACAAATCTTGCGGACACATTTATTTGAATATTTGATCCGCTTTTTCACAACAACACCTGTAGGTAAGGGAACTGGGTTAGGATTATCTATTAGTTATCAAATTGTTGTTGAAGAACATAAAGGTAAAATCCGTTGTTTTTCTCATCCTGAAACAGGTACAAAATTGCAAATAGAGATTCCTACCCAGGTTAATCCTTAGTTCCAGATAAAAACATGAATCTCAAAAAATATAAATTTAATTACTCCCTTAAACTTAATAAAGAAAAACCAATAATTCTATTTTTACATGGTTTCCTGGGTAATCTTCATGAATTTGATCAAGTAATTGAATTACTATTTAATGATTTTTCCCATCTCACCATTGATTTACCTGGACATGGAGAAACCCAAGTTTTAGACGATGAATGTTATACAATGGCATCTACAGCCGCAGCGATTATCCAATTATTAGATGAGTTAAAAATTTATCAATGTTATTTAATTGGTTACTCAATGGGAGGAAGATTGGCTTTATATCTGACTCTGCATTTTCCCCACAAGTTTATTAAAGTCATCTTAGAATCTGCTTCCCCTGGGTTAGCAACAGAAACCGCAAGGTTAGCTAGAATTAAAAGTGATGCTCAAATAGCCAGAAAACTATCTAGAATAATTCATGAAGATGATTTTGATAATTTCCTCAACAATTGGTATCAACAGCCAATTTTTGGTGACATCAAAAATTATCCCCAATACCAATCTATGGTAGTCAGTAGATTAGCAAATCAGCCTCTAAATCTAGTTAAGTCATTGCAATTTATGGGAACAGGTTCTCAACCTAGTTTATGGGAATTGCTCACTCAAAACACCACTCCTATATTATTATTAGTTGGTGAAAAAGACGAAAAATTTATATATATTAATATTGCCATGACTGAAAAATGTAACTTAGCTAAATTACAAATAATTCCCCAGGTTGGACATAATATTCATCTAGAAAACACTGTAGAATTTGTGCAAAATATGCAAAAATTTCTTAGTAGGGTGTGTTAGCGACAGCGTAACGCATCATTTGACATATTTATTAGTCCAACGATAAATTAAAGATTTAAAGGCGAACTCTGGTAAGGCTAACATTCTTTGCCACCGCCAAGGTTCTTGATATAGTCTATATAGCCATTCTAGATTATTATTAGCCAACCAACGGGGGGCGCGAGTTTTTTCGCCTGACCAAATATCAAAACTACCGCCAACACCTATCCAAATGCAGTGGGGGCATAAATGACGGTGTTCAGCAATCCATAATTCTTGACGTGGTACTCCCAAACCAACAAATATTACTTGTGGCTGGATTTGGGTGAGGGTTTGCAATAACTGTTCTTCTTCTGCTGGGGAATGATAACCAGAATGTGTGCCGGATATTTTGAGAGTGGGAAGTTGTTTTTGCCATAAATCTGCGGCTTTGTCGGCTATTCCTGGTGCGCCTCCATAGAAAAATATTGAGGCAGATGTTTGTTCCTGAGCTATTGTTTGTAAAAGTTTTTCGGCTAATTCAATTCCGGGAAACCGTTGCACTTTTTGTCCTAATAAATATTGTAAATAGAGAACTACTCCTGCGCCGTCGGGAATCACTAACTCAGCGTTTTTAATGATTTTTGCCAATGGAAGATTGCGCTCTGCTTGCATAGTCATTTCGGCGTTGAGGGTGACTACGTGAGTCCCTTTACCTGCTTTTAAGCAATCTAATAACCAGTTTGGATAATTACTGATGATATGCACTGGTAAACCTAATACGGGAAATGCTTGCGGGAATTTAAACATAGTTTTTTAAAATCAGACTTTAGCAGGAGGTTTGATGAACGTTAGTGTATCAAATTTTTTCCTGCATGAATAACAAGAATTTGTAAAGGCAAACAGTTTAGATGTGAAAGCAATTATCGGTTTCAGAAAATACAATGGAGGGCGCAGGGACTGCACCCCTACGGATTTTGCGATAAAAAACTGTACCTCATAACATCAGAAACTGGTGTAAGATCCTCTGGGCGATCAATATCTGCTAAAGTTTGCAGATAACCCATTGATAAGTTTAATTTCTGGGCAATTTCTACTGTTTTTGCGAATACTTGAGCGGTTCCCCAGGAAATATTTGTGAATAGTTCTGCTATTGGTTGTTGTAATCCAATTAAATAATAACCACCGTCTAGAGCAGGACCCAGGACAAGATTAAAAACATCTAATTGCTCGAAAGCGATTGTTAAAATTTGCGAGTTTAAATTAGGACAGTCTGTACCAATGATGATAACTTTTTCTGCTTTTTGATTAAACGCATTGATGAGCGATCGCTCCATTCTTGCTCCTAAATCTCCTTCGCCCTGAGATTCATATCTTAAATCATTTCCTAACCAATTTTGCATTTTTTCCAAATTACCACCTGTGAACCGCACTTCTACGGTTACTATGGTGATCTTTTGCAGTTCTTTGACCTGAAAAATAGTATGTTCGGTCATTTGTTTGTGCAAGTTAGCAGCGCCAATATCACCCAATGCAGGTATTAACCGGGTTTTTGTTTTCCCTGGTTCTGGGTAGCGGGTAAAAATAATCAGGTGTTGTTTTGATGGTTTCCAAGATATCATTCAAAATTCGCGGCTATTAAAGATATGGCAACTATGGGTGCGGTGACTGCGCGAAGAATCCGACGACCCAAGGAAATGGGCTGAAATCCTGATTCTTTGGCTATTTCTATTTCTTGATTTGTCCAACCTCCTTCTGGTCCAATGGCAATAATTATGTCATTTGCGGTTTTATTGATTATCTGCTGTAAATGAGGGTAATTTCCACGAGCTTCACAGATATAACGATGAGTGGCAATATTTTCTTTGATTGCGGTGTTGAAAGCTACTGGTTGGAGGATAGTGGGAACTACAGCCCGTTCTGACTGTTCAGCGGCTTCTGAGGCTATACGCTGCCAACGTTCTAGTTTTTGGGGACTGGGATTTAATAGGGTGCGATCGCTCAAAATAGGTGCTATACAAGTTACTCCCAACTCCGTACAATACCGGACAATTTCATCAAATCCATTGCCTTTGGGTAATGCCATCATCAAGGTAATAGCTACAGGTAATTCAGTTTTTACCTCCAGCGGTTCTAAAACCTCTCCCTGTTCCCCTGCTAACTGCGCTAACCACCATTTCCCCATACCATCCATAACAATGAATTTATCGCTATCTCGCAAGCGCAATACCCGCAGCAAATAATGTTGTTGTTGAGGTGTTAATAGCAGATGGGTTTCTTGAATTTGCTGGGAATGAATAGTAATGCGCTGAAGTTGGGAAAGTGATAGCATAAGGGCTGACTTGTCAGTGCGGTAAAAATTTTGTCGGACTACTTGCTACTATTGTAACAATTGCTGAAACCGCTGTTCACCGCGAATTTTAGCAAAATCTGGGTCGCTTTTCGCTAGATCTTGATATTTTTTGGGTACAAGTTGAATAGCTTTTTTGAGGTTGTCAATTGCTAGTTCGAGATTATTTTGCAAGGCATAATTACAAGCCTTGTTATAATATGCTTGATGCAAATTGGGCTGAATAGTAATTGCTTGATTGTAAGATGCTAAGGCTTCTTTATAGCGTTGTAATTTAGTCAGAGCAATGCCTCGGTTAATCCAAGCTTCATGTTTATTGGAGTGAATAGCGATCGCTTCATCATAAGATATAACAGCCTCTTCATAATTTCGTAAAGCCGTTAAAGCATTGCCACGATTATACCAAGCCTCATCTTTATTTGGGCGAATAGCGATCGCCTTATTATAAGATTCTACCGCTTCTGGATACTGTTGCAAAGCAATTAAAGCATTACCACGATTTACCCAAGTCTCCGCACTATCAGTTTTAATAGCTATGACCTGATTATATACATTTAAAGCTTCTCGATAACGATGGGTATCCAACAAACCATTACCTTGTAGTAATAAATTTTCAGCTTTTTGACTATCTTGCACCTCTGTAATTAGTTGATTAACATTGCTTTCCTGGACAACTTGTTTAGTATTATCCGGTGAAGAATTTGCCAAATCACTACAGCCAATCGCCAGAAAACTAATTAAACTAGAGGCAATTAATTGTCGCCAAACTACCATATTGCACCTACAAAAATCATATAATTATCCTAAAACTGATGGAACATTTAAAGTCGTATCGAAATCAACTAATTATTATTAATTGTTTTTTGTTTATGTAAACTAAAGATGAAGATTTGGGTAAGTTTTCTTAAACTATGAATATCATACCATATCTGTGATCAACTTTTTTCTCTACGTATAGCAATCCTATTTGAGTTAAGAACTTATCGGTGATAGCGTAGCGTGACGTAAGTCATTGGCAGGGAACAGGGAACAGAAGTATTCATGAATCATTGAGAATTGCTATATAGACTCAGCTAATCTATAGGAATCTGGTTTGATTATAGCTATTGTGGTGGAGTCATATTCTTCTCACTTCCGCTTCTGACTTGGTGAATTGTCAAAAAAAAAGAATCATCCCACATAAAAATTATAAATGATTCGTGATAAAATTACCTGCTTGTTGCTTGTGGAGACAAAAAATTTCATCTACGACTGCACAGCATCATAATTATCCGTATTTGTCTGCGTTTATTTGCGTTTATCTGCGGTCAATTATTCAGATAAATCTGATTTTATCCAGATTGATTTGAGATTGAGAATAAAAATTATATAATACTGTGAATCCAAGTGTTTTTACAGCGGTTAAATTGATAATGAGACGATGGGAGGAAATTAAAAACTATGACTATTGAACCTGACTCATCTAACTCAGAAATAAATCAAGCAGATGAATTAGCAATTGATGGTAGTGATCACTCATTACTAACAGAAGGATTAGGGAAAAAACAAATATTTGGACAATCTGCATTCAAGGCGAACATGACCAAAGGGGCTGAGTTTCTTGTGGAAAGCAACTCCAGTTTGCAAACTGCTATTACCCCAAGAATTTTATTATTTACCAGTTTGGCGATCGCCACAACTATCATTAGTATTGTCATTAATAACTCATTTCTGGGGATTGTGGGAACTTTAGCCACATTGATTTTATCACTGTTAATCCTGCTTCCGTGGCTGCAAAATGTCATTCAAGAATGGTTTTCACCTCAAGATAGAAATGTATTTATTGGCTTAATAGGAGTAATAGTAGCAATAATTGGCTTATTCAGATTTACTAATTTGGGTAGTGGCTTATTGCGTTGGGGAAAAAGAGTTAACTGGGATGCTTCTGGGACTTTAGCAGAATGGTTTGGAGCATTAGGACAAATTGCCATTGCCATTATTGCCGTTTATGTAGCATGGCGACAATATGTAATTTCCAAAGATTTAACCATTCAACAAAACCTGCTAACTGTACAGCAGAACATAATTACCCAACAGCAAACCATAGATTCCTACTTTCAAGGAATTTCCGACCTAGTATTAGATGAAGAAGGATTATTAGAAGATTGGCCACAAGAAAGAGCGATCGCCGAAGGACGTACTGCCGCTATATTTAGTAGTGTAGATGGCAGTGGTAAAGCCAAAATCCTGCGATTTCTCTCCCGTTCCAAATTACTCTCTCCCCTCCAGCGCGATCGCCGACTAGGAAGAGCTATTCTAGATGGTAGTGGTGGTTATGCCGAAGATCGTTTAGAAGGAGTGCGCGTCATTGATTTAGGTGTCATGTTAGCAGGTGCAGATTTAGCTGACAATGATTTGCGCTGGACAGATTTAAGTGAAGCTAACCTGATTCGTGCTAATCTGAGCAATTGCGATTTAGTCAAAGCCAACCTTGCCCGCACAATCTTATACGATGCCAACTTGAGCAACGCCGACTTAAATGGAGTACGCCTATTTTATGGTTTACCTGAACAGGCATCCCCCCGCAGTCGTACCGAACCACCCAACTACGAAACAGGAGAACACACCGGCGCAGTTATCGAAAATGCCGACTTCACCAACGCCCAAAGAATGTCTGAATCCAGCCGTTACTATTGCTGTAGTTGGTGTGGAGAAAAAACCAGACACACAGTTCCCGGTGGTTGTGAAGGAATTCCCAATAAATTAGGGAGATAAGAATTAGGGAACAGGGAACAGGGAACAGGGAACAGGGAACAGGGAACAGGGAACAGGGAACAGGGAACAGGCAATGGGTAAGAATATCAATAAAACATGGTTCTTCCCAATTACCAATTACTCAAAAATCTTGGAACTAAACCTATAAACCACAGGTCAACAGCAATACCCTGTAATGGGTAAAAAAATCTTTAAAAAACAGAACTAAAACAGAACTAACAAGTTTAAGGAGCATTTAACTTGATGAAAAGTTCCAAATTTCTGCAAATATCTGCTACGGCTTTATTGAGTTTAGGAATCTTCCAAAACATAGCTCTTGCTCAACCAATTAAAAACCAAATCAGAATCCCTGCATCTCAAACTGTAGATAAAAACTTATCACAAATAAAAATCAGTCCCCTGTATCTGGAGCGCGAACAAAAAGCTCCCCTAATCATTAAAAATCAACTACTGGAATTACGCCGCGATATCCAGTCAAAAAATCTAACTTTTCAGGTAGGTTACACACAGCCTTAGATTATAAACTAGAGCAACTAGCCGCCACTCAAGCACCAGATGATTTACCAACACAGGCTAACATCCAAAACGCCGTTGCTGCACAAATCTTAAATCTTGATTCCGCCGAACGTGACAAATTTGAACGTATCAATCCCGGCGTAATTCCTGAATTACAATTAATTAAAGCTCGTGGCTGTTTTGCCTCAGCCAAATCCTTTGACTGGCGGACTTTCAATAAAGTTACCCCAGTACGTAACCAAGGAGGTTGCGGTAGTTGTTGGGCATTTGCTACCCGTTTTCCCCTCCTCCTTCTTCTTCCTCCTGACTCCTTCTATAAGTTGTCTGGTAAAGTCAGAATTTCTACACCATCTTCGGTGACAGCAATGGTATGCTCAAATTGAGCAGACAGGAGGCGATCGCTTGTTACCGCAGTCCAACCATCTCCAAGCATTTGGGCTTCATGAGTGCCTTCATTAATCATCGGTTCAATGGTAAATACCATCCCGGCTCTGAGTTTCTTACCTCTCCCCCTAATGCCATAATGGGGAATATCCGGTGCAGTATGGAAAATATTACTAATTCCATGCCCCACAAAATCCCGCACCACAGAAAAGCCGAAAGACTCTGCATACTCTTGAATTGCTGCTCCAATATCCCCAATTTTTGCCCCTGGTTTAACCTCTGCAATTCCCAACCGCAGACACTCTTGAGTTACTTCCACTAACTTTTGGGCTGTGGGGGAAGGATTACCCACTAGAAATGTTTTTGATGTATCACCATGATAACCGTCAACAATCGGTGTAACATCTATATTAATAATGTCCCCATCCTTGAGAATTTGTTTAGCATTGGGGATACCGTGACAGATCACCTCATTCACACTTGTACAAATAGACTTAGGATAACCTTTATAACCTAAAGGAGCGCTTTTCGCTCCATGCTTTTGAGTCCATCTTTCCGCTTCATCATTCAATTGCAGAGTGCTAACTCCCGGTTTAACTAAAGGTTCTAAATGTTGTAACAACTTAGCCGCTAAACTGCCAGCACGGCGCATTTTTTCGATTTCTCGCTGGGATAAAATGACTATGGTTTCGGTTTTCATCAATTTTCTATCTACTCTTTTAAAAATATAGTTAATCCAGTTGTCGCTGCCCTGCTTGCAGCATCGGCCACCTTTAGAGTATACAAGCTTTGTTCTGGGGTGATATATAAAGGACTACCATCGCATAGATAATCTAATACCATAGTCGTATCTTTAGCAAATAAACCCCGACGAGTACCCACTTCAATCAACTTTGTGCCTGCTGCTGACACCAGCATTCCCGTATCAGTATCGAGAATTATCTCCCCTTTTTCACCTTGGACTTCTAATTTGCGTTCTGATTGCCACAAAGTTTCACCTTTGCCATAAATTACCTGTGCCAGTAGTCCACTTTCAAAGCATAATTGGGCGGAACATAAACAGGTTTGGTAATAATTAGGTTCCGTTTGCCAATATCGTTGGTGACAATTGACAGTCAATACTTCACCAAACAAATCAATCAGCCGATTTAACCGAGATAATGCCCCAATCAGGGGAAAGCCAAACATCTCATGATTATAAGTCCATTTCCGCGGGGCTGGATGCTGGGGATTTAGGGTGCTATAGCGGACATAAAACAAATCACCAATTTGGTCTAAGTGTTGTTTTAAAGTTTGATGCCAACCCCCCAATAATTCAATGTGTTCGACGTGCAAAAGCTTGTTTAATCTTTTGGCTAAAGCAATCAGTTCTTCCGCTTCTTTGACATTCACAGATAAGGGATATTCAACAATAACGTGTTTGCCCGATTCTAAAGCTGCACGAGCAATTCTACCATGATCTCGATTAATGGTGCAGATGACCACCATATCTAAATCGTCTCGTTCTACTAATTGTTGCCAAGAATTCATCCCCACAGTTGCATATTCTTGGGCTAAAACCGCCGTCCTTTCGGGATTACCGGCTATCGCTATTAAATCAGTTCGGGGATCTTGTTGCAATGCCTCAGCCCTGAGTTTAGCTGCATAACCTGTTCCCACTAAACCCACCCTCAGACTCTTTTTGGATAAAGGTAGTTCGTTATTGTTCATGAATTTATTAATCACCAATTGTTAGACTGTTTGGGTTTAATGCCATTAGTATTTTATCAATAAGCCGACACTAGGATTTAACACCTCTAGTACCGCTGAAAGGAAAATTTTATTGAGATTGCGGTGATTTTGGAAACAATACCATAAATGTAATACAGCGTAAGAAGCGGTATTAAGCTGAGGATAAAGAAGTAATTAAACGATTTTGAATTTTAATATCTGTTTTATCCTGATTTTTACGAATTTTTATCTTAATTTCTGATTAATTAGGATTTGTAAATAATTAGGTTATGTTATGGGTTTTATATGATATGGTACATAGATGAGAAAACACCAACAATAAATTGTACATCTTGTGTATAAGATGTGGGCATTTTCTCCTTTAAATATCAAATTCCTGGATAATTTTCGCAAGTATCTACCAGATTTCTGTTTTCCTAATATCTAAGATGATGACACAAATACAAAATCTGCGGATTTTTTATCCATTTCTAGTGCCATTTATAAGTTCATCGGAAATTTATTGGTTATATATACTTTCGGCTTTGTTACTAGCTTTGATTATATATAAATTAGGGTTATCTCAACAAGACGAACAGATAAATTTAAGACAGTATCTTTTGCCAAAAGCAGTTTATTTACATCCTTCAGCGATCGCTGAATACAAGTATTATTTTTTATCTTCACTTTTGGAAATATTTGTAATATTGCCAGTTATATTATCTCTACCAAATCTAGCAAATATCATTTGTCATTACTTAACGGAAATTACGTACCTAACAACACCGTTTTTAATTACTCATCCTCAGTGGTATCATTATGTTATATTGAGTATTTTTGTGGCTTTAGCTGGAGATTTCGCTTATTATTGTTACCATTATTTAGCTCATAGGAGTTCATTTTTTTGGGAATTTCATAAAGTCCATCATTCTGCGGATGTACTGACTCCGATGACTGTTTATCGCTCTCATCCCTTTGATTTGCTTTTAAGTATGAGCATAGGAACGGTAATGCTGGGTTTTGCTACAGGGATGTGGGTTTATTTATTTGGTAATCAAGTCTCCCCTTTATCCATTTATGGAGTTGATTGGCAGATATTTCTCTTTTATTTAACTGGTGCTAACTTACGACATTCTCATATTTGGTTAAATTACCCTTATGCGGTTAGTCATGTGTTGATGAGTCCTGCCCAACATCACATTCATCATAGTGTTGAACCAAAGCATTATGATAAGAACTTTGGTTACATTCTGTCTTTTTGGGACTGGATATTTGGGACTTTATATGTACCAAGGAACTATGAAAAACTCAGCTTTGGTTTAGCAAATGGAGAATCGAATTTGTTTAATAGTGTCACCAATATGTTGTTACAGCCTTTGAGAGCAATTGGGCAGAGAATTAGCAAAAAAGTGATATCTTAGGAAAAATTAACCCGGAAAAAACACTGATCATGAATTATCTAAAATTGCCAAATTTGATCAAGGATGGTTGTTCTCCAGGCGTTAGTGCCGATAAAAATTGATTATGCCAGCAATTAAGCAAGGAACTTACATATAACCCAATGTGTGGTTATACTACGAGTTTTCCTAATTCAGCTAAAGCAGATTTATAAAATCAAGATTTTCAAATATAACAACATGAGATACTCTCAACCTAAGTGTATTCATCACCTTTTTGCCAAGCAGGTAGAAAAAACACCTGACGCAGTAGCAGTAATATTTGAAAACCAGCAATTGACCTACAGAGAATTGAATGCAAAAGCTAATCAACTAGCACATCACTTGCAAGGGATGGGGGTAGGATCAGAGGTATTAGTGGGTCTATGTGTAGAGCGCTCTATCGAATTAATTATAGGCATTCTGGGTATTCTCAAAGCGGGTGCAGCTTATGTTCCTTTAGACCCTGCCTATCCTCAAGAACGCCTAGCATTTATGTTAGAAGATGCCAGTTTACCAATTCTTTTAACTAAAGGAGAATGGCTAGAAATTCTGCCAGTGATTAGTGCTTCAGTCATTTGTTTAGATGCAGATTGGCACGAGATTGAAAAACAAAGTCAAGTAAATCCAATTAGTGAAGTCCAATCAGAAAACCTTGCTTACCTAATATATACTTCTGGTTCTACTGGTAAGCCAAAAGGAGTGCAAATGCCTCATGGGAGTATTTGTAATTATCTGGAGGCGATCGCTAAAATATTACCAGTTAATCATCACGATATTTATCTCCATACAGCATCTTTTTCTTTTACGGCTTCAGTCAGACAATTATTTTTACCTTTATCCCAAGGTGCAACCAGTATTCTTGCCACTCGTGAACAAACTAGAACTCCTTTAAGCCTATTTGAATTAATTCAAAAACGAGGTGTTACCATTTCTGACGGTGTACCCTCTGTATGGCGTTATGGACTAATTGCTTTAGAGAGTTTAGAGCCACAATATACAAAAGCCTTGAGTGAATCAAAATTAAGATTAATAGTATTTGGTGGCGAATTACTACCCTATCAACTAATTAAAAAGTTACGCAACCTGTTTAAAAAACCTCCCCAGTTTTTTAATATTCTTGGTCAAACAGAAAGTATTGGACATGGTTTTTATCCTATTCCCGACGACTGCAACCTTGAAGAAGGATATGTACCAGTTGGTTATCCTCTCCCAGATATTCAGCAGATTTATTTACTCAACTCCCAACTTGAACCAGTAAAAATTGGTGAATCTGGAGAAGTACATATTGCGGGATCTACCTTAGCACGAGGCTATCTGAATCGCACCGAGGCAAATGTTGATAAATTCATTATTAATCCTTTTAATCCTCAACAAAGACTCTTTAAAACTGGGGATGTTGCTCGTTATGCAAGTAATCAAAATTTAGAAATTATTGGTCGGATTGATTTTCAGGTAAATATCCGAGGAATGCGGGTTGAACTGGAAGAAATTGAAGCAGTAATTAAACTCCATCCCAGTATTCGAGAAGCTGTGGTTTCTGCCAAAGAATATGTATCCGGTGGTCAGCGGTTAGTTGCTTATATCGTAGTCAATAACCAAGATTTTAATTCGGGAGAATTACGCAATTTTCTGGCTAGTAAACTCCCAGATTATATGATTCCATATACCTTAATGGTTATGGAAAAATTACCAATTTTACCTAATGGTAAATTAGACCGTAACAGTTTACCTGAAATTGATATATCAGCAATTCAAAATAAATTTGTCCCTCCGCAAACACCTACACAAGAAATCATTGCTAACATCTGGTCAGAAGTTTTACGTATCGAAACAATTGGTATCCATGATAATTTTTTAGAATTGGGTGGACATTCTCTATTAGCAAGTTTAGTTATATCAAGATTGCGGGAGGCACTATCCCTAGAATTATCAATTGCCAGTTTATTTGCTGCGCCAACAATTGCCACATTTAGTGAACAAATTGGATCTTCTGCCCAGAATTTACTGCCAACCTTAGAACCAGTTTCTCGAAATAGCGAATTACCACTTTCATTAACCCAGCAGCGTTTTTGGTTTCTTGATCAAATGGAAGGGGCAAATCCTGCTTACAATATTGTCAGAGTTCTCAATTTACAAGGACTGCTTAACTTTACAGCACTTGAACAGGCGATCGCTACAATTATTAATCGTCATGAAACCCTGCGAACAAGTTTCGGGATTGCTGATGGTAAACCCATCCAAATTATTGCTGATAAATTAGCATTTACCTTACCTGTAATAGATTTAAAGAAATTAGCAGAAGATGATAAAAATGCCGAAGCACAAAGATTAATTACTAATGAATATCTGCGCCCTTTTGATTTAAAGGAATCATCTCTCTTAAGAGTGACATTAATCCAATTAGCGGCAGAATCCCATCAGTTATTAATAATCATGCACCACATCATTTCTGATGCCTGGTCAGCAGGGAATTTTCTCCAAGAATTATCGGTTATTTATTCAGCCTTGACAGCGGGTTTACCTTCTCCCTTACCCAAATTATCAATTCAGTATGCCGACTATGCTTATTGGCAACGACAATGGCTGGAAAATCAACCCGCGCTTGATTACTGGAAACAACAATTAGCAGATATTCCCGCAGTGATTGAATTACCTACAGATCAATCACGAACAGCAATTCAAACCTTTCACGGTGATCTCCAGAAATTTCAATTTGATTCCCAACTCACTCATAAACTGAAAAACCTCAGTCAAAAATCGGGTTCTTCCCTGTTTATGACACTTCTCACAACTTTTGTGATCTTACTTTCTCGCTATAGTGGTCAAGAAGATATCGTCATTGGTTCTCCCATTAGCGATCGCAATCGTGTCGCATTAGAGCCATTAATCGGCTTTTTTGTGAATACCTTAGTTTTACGGACTCGTCTCGAAGGAAATCCCACATTTATAGAATTACTCCAACAGGTGCGACAGATGGCACTTGATGCTTATGCTCACCAAGATGTCCCCTTTGATCAACTTGTAGAAACCCTCCAACCTCAGCGCCATCTCAGTCATAGTCCTTTATTTCAAGTCATGTTTGTATTGCAAAATTCTCCGGTGTCAAAACTGGAATTACGAGATTTGCAAGTTACACAAATAGAATTAGCAAGAGCAACAGCGGGGGCAACTTTTGATTTAACCTTATCAATGCAGGAAAAAGATTCAGCATCGGGAACTGAATTAATAGGTGCATTTGAATATAATGCTAATTTGTTTAATGCTGATACTATTGCCAGGATGGTAGAGAGTTTTCACAGCTTAGTTGAGGCAATTGTGGCAGATCCTCAAGAGCGGATTAGGACATTACCTTTACTAACAGCATCCCAAAAACATCAGTTATTAGTTGAATGGCATCATCCGCAAACTAATTATCCCCAAAAATCCATTCATCAATTATTTGAGGAGCAAGTAGAAAAAACACCTGATGCAGTAGCATTAGTATTTGAAGATCAGCAATTAACCTACCAACAATTAAATTTACAAGCTAACAAACTAGCTCATTATTTGCAATTTCTGGGTGTAGAAACAGAAATATTAGTGGGTGTTTATTTAGAACGTTCTTTGGAAATGATAGTCGGATTTTTGGGGATTTTAAAAGCTGGTGGTGCTTATGTGCCACTTGATCCTAACTATCCCCCAGAAAGGCTTAATTATATGGTGGCAGATTCACAAATGTCCATCATCTTGACTCATTCTTTATTACTCCCACATTTATCATTAACCCTAGAGCAACCCCAAACTAAAATTATTTGTTGGGATCAAGATTTTGAAATTATTGCCAGTCAGAGTTCTCATAATCCTATTCATAATTTCACCCCTGAAAATTTAGCTTATGTCATCTATACTTCTGGTTCTACAGGACGACCTAAAGGTGTACTAATTCAACATTCAGCACTATTAAATTTAGTATTCTGGCACTTAAAGAATTTTCAAGTAAAATCATCAGATCGAGCTACACATTTAGCCGGAACAGCCTTTGATGCTGCTGTTTGGGAATTATGGCCTTATTTAGTAGTCGGAGCGAGTATATATTTAATTGAATCAGAGTTTCTGCTATCAGCAAAAACACTTCAAGAGAAGTTGATATCACACAATATTACTATTAGTTTTATCCCCACATCCTTAGCCGAACAATTATGTGTTTTGTCCTGGTCAGAAAATACAACTTTGCGAACTATGTTAACTGGTGGAGATAGACTTAATTCTTATCCATCAAATCAGTTACCATTTAAGTTTTTTAATAACTATGGTCCCACCGAAAATACAGTAGTTACAACTTCTGGGCAAATTTTACAAGAAGCATCAGATAGTAAATTTCCACCTATAGGTCGTCCTATTGCCAATACTCAAGTTTACATTCTTGATAGCTATCTTCAACCCCTACCGATTGGCATTTATGGAGAAATCTACATTGGTGGACTCAGTTTAGCCAGAGGGTACTTAAATCGTCCTGACTTAACATCTGAGCGATTTATTGCTAATCCTTTTGTGGCAAATGAGCGACTTTATAAAACTGGAGACTTAGGACGCTATTTACCAGACGGAAATATTGAATTTCTGGGACGCATTGATCATCAAGTCAAAATTCGGGGTTTTCGGATTGAACTAGGAGAAATTGAGACAGTATTAACCCAACATCCTCAAGTTCAGCAGGTAGTAGTCATTGTCCGCGAAGATCATCCAGGAAACAAGTATTTAACGGCTTATATTGTTAGCAAAACAGAAACATTGACCAGTAGCGAATTACGTCAATTTCTGAAAGGAAATCTGCCTGAATATATGATACCTGCGGCTTTTGTCATGCTCAAAGCCTTACCTCTGACTCCTAATGGTAAAGTTGACAGGCGGATTTTACCAAAGCCAGAAACAACCAATTTAGCTCTAGAAACCGCTTTTTTTGCCCCTGGGACTGAGCTAGAAACAAAATTAGCCGAAATCTGGTGTACAGTATTAAATCGAGAGCAGGTAGGCATCTATGATAACTTCTTTGAATTGGGGGGACACTCTCTCCTGATCACATCTGTAATATCTCGCATTCAAGAACATTTTTCCATAGTTCTGCCTCTGCGTTCTCTATTTACAGCCCCGACTATCGCTGAACTTAGTCAAGTAATAACTGCACATCAACTGGATGCCATAACAGTTGATACCTTACCACCGCTTGTCCCTCAAGCACGAGACAGATATATCCCCCTGTCTTTTGCACAAGAGTCTATATGGTATTTACAACAATTAGCTCCTGAAAGTTGCGCCTATAACAGCTTTTTTATTTTACGTTTCACTGGCTCTCTTTCTGCAATTGCGTTGGAGTCCAGTTTCAATGAAATTATTCGTCGTCATGAAATATTACGCACGGCTTTTACTATAGTAGAAGGTCAACCTGTACAAGTAATTACCCCATTTCTGGCTATCCCATTAGAGATTATAGACTTACAAAACCTACCCTTGATAGAGCGAAAATATGAAGCAGAAAGACTAGCCGCATTGCAATATAATCACCATTTTGATCTGGCTTTAGTTCCTCTAATCAAAACCAGTTTATTTCGACTAACTCCAGAAGAGCATTGGTTGACAATCAATATGCACCATATCATCACAGATGGTTGGTCATTTGGTCTGTTGTTGGAGGAGTTAGGAATCCTCTATGCAGCCTTTATGAATGGTTTACCTTCACCCCTACCCGAATTACCTGTTCAGTACGCAGATTTTACCCTCTGGCAACGGCAATACTTTAATGAAAAGGTCATAGAAAAGCAACTTGCTTACTGGCTACAAAAACTAACTAATACTTCACTAGAATCTGATCAGGTATCTAGCAATCAGCTACAGTTGAGTAACAAAAGCACTAGCGCAGCTATTTATTCTGTGGTTCTGCCAGCAAGTCTTGTGACATCAATCGAAGCCCTTTGCCGTTCTCAAAAGGTCAGCATCTTTGCGATTATTCTCACTGCTTTAAATATACTTTTGTTCAAATACAGTAGTAAGAACGATATTTTAGTAATAACAACTATTGGTAATCGGAGTACAGTTGAAACTGAAAAAATGCTCGGTTGCTTCATCAATGATGTCATTTTGCGATCGCATCTTTCCTCTGAACAAACTGGACTGACTCTTTTTGAACAAGCCCAAGAAACTCTCACAGAAGCCATTAATAATAAAGAGATTGCTTCTCATACAGTCATTGATACTATTACCAGCAAACAACCATTGAATATCTCGGCAGCCCTGGCTATGCTACCTCCACAAAATTGGCATAATTGGATATTAGATGTTGACTTTGTATCAATTAAGCGCGATCTCGACTTGTGGGATGGAGAAATTCCTTTAGAAATTTATGTTTCTTCACCCTCAGTAAATAATCCTACGATGGAAATTAAGGTTTTCTACAGCACGGAGTTATTTACAAATGAAACCATTGAGGTTTTGTTTAGCTATTACCAGCAAATTCTTCAGCAGCTTATTGAAGATCCAACTAGTCAAGTTTGTGAATTTGAATAATAGAACTCAAAACATCATGGTTTTGAACTCGATATAATTTAATCGCTTCTTTGGCAAAGCCTTTGATTGATTACATTCTTTTCAATCGTTAATTTGTTCTCTATTTAAAAGTAACGTGAGTTCTACCAATAATTTTTAACCCCTCTGGTAAACCTCTCCTTTGCACCTCTCCTTTTAGGCTACGGTGTACACACAAGTGGTATCTGCAAGGGTTTCAGGCGTTATAGACCCCTGAAATTGTCATTACGAGCGCAAGTAATTATATAATCCCGTGGTTTTTGCGATTCCTACGGAGCGCTTCGTTATTCCTCCTCTGTGGGAGACGCTATGGGAAGGCAATGAAAGACTTGCAGAGCGATTCCTAGGTCGCGCTATTTCTTCGAGACGCGAACGCTATCGCACAGCCTAAAATTAGATAACGAAACCAAGTCATAGGGGGAATTTTAAGACTTGTGTGTACACCGTAGCCTAAGAGGAGAGGGAAAAGGAATAAATTTAATACTGGAGAGGCTAAAAACCTAATTTTAAGATTCTAATGAGAGATTAAAATGCCCCTCTCCGTGTCGGAGAGGGGTTGGGGTGAGGTTCATCGAATTGACGTTAAAAGTAACTAACAGACTTGATTTTATAAATTTTATTTTCGTCTTTCAATATTGATGCTGATATACTAAACACGGGTGAGATTTAAACTTTTGCCATTGTATCACCTCAAAATTCTCACGTTTGTCGTGGGTAATGGCACAAAATACTATATTTTTATGATAAATTAAATTTTAGTAAATTTTTTACTTAGAATAGGTGTGGTTAATATATAGTCTTTTGATTACGCAAGTATCACACCAAAAATTTGTTGTAGGGTGCGTCAGAGATAAATAATCTGCTTATTTGCAGGTATCCATTCTGATGCACACTAGCAATGTGCCAGTTGCGTAAGTCATATCTTTCATACAAAAAAAGGATCTACTGGCAAAATATATGGTGCAGGAATTTAGTACGGCATTGAAACCCACCCAAAACAATACATTCCCATTAGCTTTCTTATCATTATTACTGGGAGTTTTCATTTTATCTTTTGCGGCAATTTTCACTCGACTGGCAGAAAATGAACTGAGTCCGTCAGCAACTATTTTTAATCGCTATTATATAGCTACAGTAGTTTTATTTGTTTGGCAAGCAGTTCAATCTAGAATCAACAATCCATCTCAACCCAATCAAGTCATTGAGTTACGAGACTGGGGAGTTTTTCTTTTATCATCAATCTTAGGGACGGCTGCTGTTTTTCTTTGGGCTTTGTCATTAACTCAAACCAGCGTTGCCACTTCTAATTTGCTCCATAATGTCACCCCTATCTTTGCCGTATTAGGTGGTTGGTTGTTCTTAGGTCAAAGTTTTGACTATAAGTTTTTATTAGGAATGATGTTAGCAATTGTTGGCATAGCTATCATTACTAGTGGAGATTTTCAAGCTGAGGTTAACTCCCTTTATGGTGACTCTTTAGCTCTCCTATCTGCTGTTTTTTATGCCTTAAATTATCTAGCCAGGGAAAAATTACGCTCCAAATTTTCAGCATCCACTATATTATTGTTTACTTGCCCATTAAGTGGATGTTTTACTTTCCTTATTGCATTAACTAGTAAAACACAACTATTTCCAAATTCCTGGGAAACCTGGGTGGCAGTAATTTGTTTAGCAGTTCTATGTCAAATTATCGGACAAGGATTGCTAACTCATAATCTTAAACAATTTTCTTCAGGTTTTGTCACTCTCTTGATGCTTCTAGAACCTTTGCTAACAGCTTTCTTTGCTTTTTTAATTTTTGCAGAAAAGTTAAGTATTCTCAACTGTTTTGCCTTTATCATCGTTTTGATCGGTATATATATAGCAAAATTAAGCATTGGATCAGGAAAGATAGAAGAAAAAACCAATCTTGATATTCAGAAAACTCCATAAATAAAAATTAATGTAAGAAAATTTTGCAAACATTTTAATTTTTAGATCACCAATCCACCATGAGTTTACCCACTCCACCCTGTATGGAAAGTCAGCCAAAACCGCAATGAAGGGCTATAACAGCACGGTGGAAAATGTTGATTTGCTGCTGAATTTATTTGAATCCGAATTACCAAAATTTCGCGGATCATCACTCAGTTAGGGTTTGCTGATAGAAGCGTGGCGTAAGCCATAAAAGTCTTCTTGTGATGGCAGGTGACAGGTGACGGTTTTAGCCAGTTGGTATAGTTCAATGTTATACACCCCAAAAACCTTGCACTTTTTCAGCAAGTGCTATGTAAGGGAAAAATAAGAAATAAATGCTACATTGAAATATAGGCTTTGCCACTTACGGATAATCACTATTGCCATGTTAGAAAACAGCCCACCAGAGTTGAAACAACAACCCAGATTTGGATCATCTTTATTGAGATGGACTGAGTATTTCTCCAGTCAGGAAGGAGAGATAACTCAAAGCATGAGCGTTTTTATCTTGATCTGGTTTGGTCAAGTTTTATCCCTAGTTGGCTCACGGACAACCAGTTTTGCGCTCAGTATTTGGATTTATCAACATACGAATTCCACAATTCAATTTACACTGCTGATTCTCTCCACAACCCTACCGACAATTTTGATCTCCCCCATTGCTGGTGTGATTGTCGATCGCTTTTCTCGGCGCTGGATCATGATTATTAGTGATTTCTGTGCAGGTTTATGTACCTTACTAATTGCTTGGTTATTTATAAGTAATCACTTAGAAGTTTGGAGTCTGTGTCTAGTCAGTGGGATTAGTTCCAGTTTCAGTGCTTTTCAGGGACTAGCCTATTCCTCAGCGACTACATTACTTGTGCCAAAAGAACAACTTGCTCGTGCCAGTTCGATGACACAGATTAGATTAGCGATCGCCGAAATTCTCTCCCCTGTATTAGCCGCAGCTTTATTAGCAACTGTAGAATTTTCAGGCATTGTCATCATTGATTTATCCACATTGGTTTTGGCATTGATCTGTTTGCTGGTAGTTAAATTTCCCGAAATTTCGTCCACAGAAAATCTCGATGCCGAAACCGATTCATTTTGGCAAGAAATCACCTTTGGCTGGAAATACTTAGTAGTACGTCCTGGACTACTCGGATTAGTCATGTTCATTGCCGTTATCAACTTTCTCGTTGGTAGCGCAGAAGCTCTAACTACACCCTTAGTGCTTTCCTTTGCTTCCGCACAATCGCTAGGGGCTATCTATTCTATTTCTAGTTTTGGACTATTACTAGGCAGTGCCGTGATCAGCATTTGGGGCGGACTAGAACGCCAGATCAATACCATATTTGTGTCTATGGCATTTTTGGGCATCTCCTATGTATTAGCTGGATTGACGGCTTCAACAGTTATATTTACGATCGCCAATTTCTTGATATTTCTCATGTTTCCCATTATTAATGGGTCAATTCAAGTCATCTATCAAAAAAAAGTCGCACCAGAAGTACAGGGAAGGGTCTTTGCTTTTCGCGCTGCTGCCGTTCAGGGGTTTTTACCACTGGCCTACCTGACCTGTGGCGCATTAGCTGATCAATTCTTTGAACCAATCATGGACAAAGAGGGGGCTTTAGCCAATAGCGTTGGCCAGATTATTGGGGTTGGTCATGGTCGCGGCATGGGTTTAATGTTTATCATCCTGGGTCTATTTTCTCTAGTCGTCACCTTGATGGCCTACTTGTATCCACGTCTGCGCTGCGTAGAAAATGAACTACCTGATGCAATTCCTGATGAACCAGAAATTTCATAAAGTCAAGATGCACTTTGACATCTATCCCAGCGGGTATTTCATATAACAAAAACTTATTGGTAATAAGTAACTAAATTTCATTACTAATCGGGGTCAATTTTCTGTCATAAATTTTAACTTTTCCCTTAGTATCAGAATTGAAGCAAATTTAAACCAGCGGCTAATCCCATCAGAATAGCTGTAATCTTTGCTGAAACATCACTTATACTGCCGATTTCACAAAAGAGGATAATTAAATGGCTACTTACAAAGTTACTCTAATCAGCGAAGTAGAAGGTAATACTACAACAACAACTATTGACTGCGACGATGATACCTACATTCTAGATGCAGCGGAAGAAGCTGAACTTGACTTACCATACTCCTGTCGGGCTGGTGCTTGTTCAACCTGTGCAGGTAAACTAGTCTCTGGCGCTGCTCCTGACCAATCTGATCAGTCTTTCTTAGATGATGATCAAGTTGAAGCTGGGTATATATTGACTTGTGTTGCTTACCCTACTGGTGATGTCACCATCCAAACCCACAAAGAAGAAGACCTTTACTAAGTTTTAGTAAAAAATCCACTTCAAAAAGGGGATTAGGAATGGGCGACTAAGTAGGACTTTTACCAATTGTCCAATTACCTGTTTCCTTGAACTTTAGTTCCTGGATCATAGAACTCTAAAATCTTGGAACTAGACCAACCTCACAAAGTTAATTTTCTGTCACCCCTTGTAACCTTTTCCTGGGGTTCAGAACTGAAGTAAATTAAAAGCAGCGCTTAATCCCATCAAAATAGCTGTAAAATTGACTGAAACATCACTTATACTGCCGATTTCACAAAAGAGGATAATTAAATGGCTACTTACAAAGTAACACTCATCAACGAAGCAGAAGGTCTTAATACAACCATTGAGGTTGACGAAGATACCTACATTCTAGATGCAGCAGAAGAAGCTGGACTTGACTTGCCCTACTCCTGTCGGGCTGGCGCTTGTTCAACCTGTGCTGGTAAAATCAAGTCCGGTACTATTGACCAATCTGATCAGTCTTTCTTAGATGATGACCAAGTTGAAGCTGGATATGTATTGACTTGTGTTGCTTATCCTACTTCTGATGTCACTATCGAAACCCACAGAGAAGAAGACCTTTACTAAGTTTTAGTAAAAAAATCCACTCCACAAAGGGGATTGGGAATTGGCTACTGAGTAAAAGTTGTACCAATTCCCCAATTACCTATTCCCTTTAATTTTAGTCCCCGGATAATAGAACTCCAGAATCTTGGAACTAGACCAACCCAGTTTGGCTAAATTCTGAGCGCCTGTTTGACTTAAACCCACTCCATGTCCTAAACCACCACCAATAAAAGCATATCCCCACAGATTGGGTTGACCTTTATTCAATGGTTGAATGTAGAAAAGCGTGCTAATGGGGGCAGCAAAGGCACTGCGAACCTCATCTTTTTGTAAGGTAAAAACACCAATATCTGTTTTCACAGCCAGTTTTAAAATCCGTCCACTGGAACTGCGTTGAACGACGGACATGGCTTGAATTGTTTTGAACTTGCTATAGGGGCTTTTTTTTGCTTTTAAGAACTTTTGCAAGTCTTTGGTAATTTTATTGATGTCCGTTTCTCTGTGCCAACGGAAGACATCCCATTTACTTTCATTAAATCCGGCTTTAAGATTAATGAATTTCTCAAAGTTCTGATCATCTGCTAGATTCTGACGTGATAAGTTCCAAAGATTTTGATTAGGAGCATCTATGACCGGTTTTAAATAGGGACGATCTTCTCCATTCCAGATATCACTAAAGTTAGCGGTAACGCCACCTGTTGTGGAAGAATACAAAGCATCAACTATTTGATTATTATAAGTGAGTACCTGACCTCTGGTTGAGGCGATCGCCTGATCTGTATTTTTAGCAATTCCGCTCAGTCCTTGATAAACTTGACAGTGAGTGTCAGCACATAACTGATAATTATCTACCGCAAATCTGCGAACATTCCGCAAAGCATAGGTGCGAGCAATAATCGCCTGTGCTTCTAGGGCTGCCATTGGCGCATTTGTACCAATTTCATGGGGTAGAACTCCTCGCACATAAGTTTCCAAGGGGACGGTATTTACTAAGGTATAATGCCCATAGGCGTTAGGCTGTAAGGTTATTTTGCCGGGATAGACACGCTTTGATTCAAGTTTTTTGTCCGTACTGACTTTGACCAATTCTTTACCCGCAGTCACTTCTAGATAATTGGGGCTATAGTTTTTACCATTGACTATCCAAGTAATTTTTGGGACTTTTGATAAAATATTGGTTGCTAAGTAAGCATTTTTATCACCAGATGTTTCTATACTTTTTAATAGCAAGCGGCGAATTAAAGGAGTGCTGTAAACGTCCCTTTTTGCCCATACTTGCCAACGTTCTGGTTGGGATATTTCCACCTCTATCCCCAGTGAACGCCAGCGATTAGCGTTATCTTCCGCTGTTTCAAAGGTGCGAAAGTCACCCAGCACTAATACTTCCTGAACCACTGTTTGGGTTAAGGGCTGCATGACTGTTACTAACTGGATGGGTTTGTCTGTGACTAGGGTTTGTTGCTGATTACCTACTGCAAATTTTAATGTTAAGCGATCGCCTTTGGTGGGAGATAATTCTAACTTGTCTGTAGGTTTAGCCCCAAATCGTTGGACAATACCAATTTGCAATTTTACATCCTGGTTTTTGCTTACGGGTTCTGATGCGGCAGTCAATCCCAATAAGCACAAGGTTGTTATTAATCTGTAGGAACAACGCCAAATAAATATTTTCATGAAAACTAATTCTAATTGCCCTTATGCTGTCGGAGAGGTTTTAAATTAATTAACTCAATTTACAAAAGAAGGGAACAGGGAACAGGGAACAGGGAACAGATAAGAAACACTCATTTGCACCAGTTTAGGGACTTCCAATTAAAAAAATACCCAAAAATTTCTTGTAGTGCGGGACGAATTGCCCGCTAATCATCAAGAACGGGCAAGAATACCCATCCCACAAAATTGGGTAATTTATTTTTTGGTGTTCCCTTAAGTAGGTGAACACAATAAAACCAATCTGTGTAAAGAAAAGTAAAATCGCCCAAACCCTCTTGCCTCTTGCATGATTGCCTCTTGCCTTGCCATAACGACGATTTTCAATGTCACCTGTCCCCGTGGCGTAGCACCTCCCCTCAGAGACAACTTATTCAGCAAACCCTATATATATTTTTCACTTATGCGCTTCTATAATACCATTACGTCTTGATTTTCGGCACTCTTGCAAATCGAACTCATTATGAGTATGATTTATTCAGTAATCTTTTAGTTTTCTAGAGCAAAGGAGAAAATTATGTTATCTTCAACAAATATCAAAAATGTAAATATCGGTATTGACGATGCCAATAGAGCCAAAATTGCCGATGGTTTATCTCGGTTATTAGCTGATACCTATTCACTTTATCTAAAAACCCATAACTTCCATTGGAATGTTACCGGACCGATGTTTCAAACCTTGCATTTAATGTTTGAGACACAGTATACAGAATTGGCTTTAGCGGTGGATCTCATCGACGAAAGAATTAGGGCACTGGGTTATCCTGCACCAGGAACTTATAGCGAATATGCCAAACTTAGTTCAATTCCCGAAACCGCTGGAGTTCCTAAAGCCAAGGAAATGATCCGGCTGCTTGTGGAAGGACAAGAAGCGGTAACGAGAACTGCACGCTCTATTTTTCCCCTAGTAGATGCAGTCAATGATGAACCAAGTGCCGATTTATTAACTCAACGGATGCAGGTTCATGAAAAAACTGCTTGGATGCTCAGAAGTTTACTAGAAGAATAGTGTAATTGGAAAAGGGGTATAATAGCTAACAACATATTATACTCCAGATTTTATGGCGCAAGTTGACTTGACTGATAATTTGCGAAATTTAATGCAAAAAGTTGGTTGTGATAGTTTTAACGCTTTAAGTCGTGCCGCTGGCGTTTCCCAATGGCAAATTTTGCAGTTGCGGAGGGGGAAAATCGGACAGATGCGGATGGAAGTATTGATAAAACTGTCAGAGATTTTACAGATATCTTGGATTGAGTTGGTAGAAACTTTCGGTGTTGATGGTTTATTTTCAAGTGTCAACAACACTCATTCCTCTGATCAAAACATAAACTTATTAAGACAAATTACGGATTTACAATCTGAGTACGAAAGATTAACATTATCAATGTTAGAACAACGGGAAGTATTACAACAGGAATTTCAGCGATCGAGTTTACAAATATTAGAATCCTTACTATTACAATGGCCAACAGCAGCACAGAGAGCCAGGGAGGATCACCAGTTATCAGCCGTAAAAATACTACCTTTGGTAGATAAACCCCTAGAAAAATTATTACAGACTTGGGATGTGCAAGCGATCGCTTCCGTCGGTGAGCAAATTCCTTATAATCCGCAACTTCATCAATTATTGGAGGGAACAGCACAACCAGGAGAAATCATTAAAGTCCGTTATCCAGGTTATATGCAACACGATCAGCTTTTATACCGAGCTAGAGTCAGTCCCATATAATTGTTTGTTGCGACTCAATCTACCAAAAATGCTCTAAAGGATAACTATTTTGTGTTATGAGAAACTGGAATAAAGGCCTTATGAAAAATTGCTCAATGTTTTTGTGTACAAAATGTCTTTATCCAATTTAACATTAAGATATACTAATAAAATCAAAAACAGAACCTTCTTAAATAAATCAAAATTAGAATATTATGAATCAGCAGGTGAAAGTGATTGCCATTAGTGGGATCTTCAATGCTAATAGCTCTCAAAGCTTTCGACAAAGTATTACAGAAGTAATGGAAAGTGGAATGTCAATTGTGTTAGTTGATTGTCATAATGTTACCTTTATGGATAGTTCTGGATTAGGCACTCTGGTTTTAACATTTAAAGCTTTACAAGAATCAGGTATAAAGATGGTAATTTGTTCAATTAATGAGCAAGTGAGAATGCTATTTGAATTAACTGGAATGGATAGCAAATTTACAATTGTTCCTAGTCAAGAAGCATTTGAAAATCTTTTGCTTTCTGCCACTTGATCAATCAAATTTAACTTGAAGAATAGATAAATCATCCTCAAATATCTCTTTAGAGTTTAAGTTAATTAGGTAATCCAGTATATAATCAAGTTGATTATCAACAGAATACTGTAAGCTAATTAAAATCTGAGTAAAACCTTCCAAACTCCAAAGATTCCCATTTGATTGAGTGATTTCATAAGCACCATCACTGAAAATATAAAGGGTACTAGATTTTTCAATCTGACAATAAGCATCAACATATTTAGCTTCAGGAAACATCCCCACCGGCATTCCTGGAGTTTTTAATCTTTTTACTTCTGTGTTAGTAGGAGAGTTACCAGAAATGATAATAGCTGGTGGATGTCCAGCACTAGAGTATGTTAACTGCCGACTAACTCGATTATAAACTCCATACCAAATCGTAAAATATTTATCATTTTGATAATTTATTTGAAAGGTATTATTTAAAGCCGCTAATACCTCGCTAGGTTGATAGTAATTTAAATCCTTGAGAGCGCGGGAACGTAACAGATTTAATACAGAAATTGAAGGGAGAGTCGCTTTCAGTCCATGACCAGCAACATCTAGTAGGTAAATAGCTAAAGAATCAGTATCCAGCCAATTATAGTCCAAACAATCCCCACCGAGTTGCCTGGATGGCAAAAACTTAAACTGAATACTCAGAGGGTTATTTACAGGTAGGGGTAAAAGGGATTTTACATATTCTGTAGCTTCGGCTAATTCTGTTTCTAAAAGTAGTTTTTGGGTTTGTAAATCCTGACTTAATTGATGTAAACGTAAACCGGCTCTAACTCTTGCTTGGAGTTCGTTTTGTTCGATAGGTTTGGAGATAAAATCATCAGCACCAGCATCTAATCCTTTAACTCGATCTGCAACGGAATCTAAAGATGTTAATAAAATAAAAAATGTGGTAGATAATTTGGGATCTTTTTTAATGACATTACATACTTCTATCCCAGTTAATCCCGGCATAATCCAATCACATATAATTAAGGCTGGAGGTGAATCCAGCGTTCTTAAAATCCCTTCTTCTCCCGTACTCGCGGTAATAACTTGATAACCTTGTTTTTCTAAGATTCTTTTGAGGAAAATTTGGATGGATCGGTCATCATCAATAATTAGGATTTCAAACATGAGATTATTAAGAAAGGGGATTTAACCAAAACAATATAACTTGTTTTAATTGATTTAAATCTCGATAAACTTCTTGCTTTAACCATTGTCCTAAAGCATCAAAGGGACTAAAGGAAGTTCCTGGTTGCCATTTAACATCTTGTCCTAAAGGTGTGGTATGAGTACCTGATAAAGTTTGTGTTGTCACCATATCAGGAAAGAGTTGTTGTAGAATTATTGTTAAGTTTGCTGATTGATCTAGGCTATCTTTATTAAATCTTATTAATAAATTTCGCCGAATCTGATAGCTGTCTTGGACTATTTGGTTAGTTTGTGCGGGTGTGGGTGTAAATTCAATGTCTAATTGGGAATTGAACTGGGAATTTAGCTGTTCTACTAATGGTATAGCTTCATTGGCGGCAAAGTTATTAAAGGATATTAAAATATTACCAGCCCTTTGGATGGGAAACAGGCTACCAATTAGTAAATGGAGTTTACAACCCATGCTATGTCCGACTCCATAGGTGGGAAGATAAATTTTACGGAGTTTTCCAGAGTCTTGTAACTTTTCTAGGGTATATTCAAATTTACGGAGGACAGATTTAGCGATCGCTATATGATCTAATGTATTCACAAAAGGTGTGGCAATAATCACATATCCTTTATCTGCTAAGTTTTCCAGTAGCCAACGATAAGTTAAATGTGGTAAAGTGGCGACAAATGCACCACCTAAAAAATGAATAATCCCGATAGGATTACGGGGAACAAGTACCCAATTGCCTCTAATTTCTTGCCAGTTCATTTCCAAAGTTTGTAGAATAGAAGACTTTACGATTTGCTGATTTTATCTCATTCAATTGCATACTGCTATAAATATATATTAAGTATTAACTCTGACTTTGCAAATTTTTCATTTCCCGCTGTACATCTAGGGAAATTTGCAAAGCTTCATTTAATAATTTACCATGTTCTGTGGCTTCTTCCGTAATTTGTATTGATGCCAAAGCGGCTAAATTATTGGTAAATAAATCAGTATTGGTAATAATAAAACTTTTATTTTCTCGCAAAATTCTCTCTGTTTTTAAAGCGCGGATTAAATCATTTCTAGTTAATTCGAGTGCTAATAATACTTTTTCTCTTTCTTGGATACTGACTCCTAAGTTGCCAACATCCTCAATTTGGTCGTTAATATCTATAGCTTTAATCACGGAATTATATCTTTCCACATCATTTAGTAAAATCCGCAAAGAATTGGTCATATTCTGCTTGAGAAACTTACTTTTACCTCTCCATAATAAATATAATAATATTTGCATACTCCCACTTGTCCATAAAATGAAAATAATTAATGATAGCCAAGATGATAGTTTTACTAATAGGTAAGTACAAACAGAAATAGTAATTCCCGCGAAAACCACAGTAGCAATTTCTGTTTTTCGAGCTTTTTTTAGCAACCTTATACTAAATTGCTGGATAGTATCAGTAATAATTATTAATTTATTATCAACAGGTAAGTTAGTCGCATCTTGAAGTTGATCATGACTAATATCCAATCCCTGTAAATCATCTCGCACAGTTGCTAAATCCTTAACTACTATTGATTTAGTCTAATATAACAAGTAGATTTCCAAAATGGCAATTACCAATTACCAATTACCAATTACCAATTACCAATTACCCATGACCAATTACCAATTACCAAACTAAGTTACTTGTAACAAATAGCTCATACAGTTTCCCATTAAAAAGTAAACTACTAGCATTGCTGCTGCGGCTAATGCCACCAGTATACCAGCCAGCATGAAGGAAAATTCTTTATGCTGATAGGCTTTTTCCATTAGGTGTAGCGACCATGCTACAAGTGCGACATCAAAGATTAAAATAGGAATCAACATATTTCTTAATATTTCTTCATAGAAGTACGATTATCTTAACACTGTTTTGGATAACTGTGTTTTGTCTTCAATAGATGCAGTTGGTCGCTGTATTTGATATCAAGTAGGAAGACGGACAGGAACATGGCGTTCTTGCAAATAAGTTTTAATTTGTGCTACGCTTAGTTTCCCAAAATGTAACAAAGACGCTAAAAGTGCAGCTTCGGCTTTACCTTCTGTTAAAGCAGTGTGAATATGTTCACAATTCCCTGCACCACCAGAAGCGATGACGGGGATTTCTACAGCATTAGCGATCGCTTTTGTCAATTCCAAATCATAACCAGCTTGAGTTCCATCAGCATCCATACTCGTCACCAACAATTCTCCAGCCCCCCTTTTTGTCACTTCCTCAGCCCAGCGAAGGGCATCAATACCAGTATTTTCTCTGCCACCGCGAACGTAGACATCCCAGCCAGGATTCTCAGGATCAAGTCTACGTCTAGCATCAATAGCCACAACAATACACTGATTGCCAAAGCGATCGCTGGCATGATTAATTAAATCTGGGTTTCTGACCGCCGCCGAATTAATACTAACCTTATCAGCCCCCGCTCTTAACAAACCTTTAACATTTTCTAAGGTTTGAATTCCACCACCCACAGTCAGGGGAATAAAGACCTGTTCAGCAGTCCGGTAAACCACATCAATAATTGTGTCCCTGTCTTCATGAGTAGCCGTAATATCCAGAAACACTAACTCATCTGCACCGGCTTCATTGTAAACTTTGGCTAGTTCTACAGGATCACCCGCATCCTTGAGATCCACAAAGTTAATTCCCTTCACAACCCTGCCCGCCTTGACATCTAAACAAGGTAAGATTCTTTTAGACAACATAACGACTTTTTTACTCCCGGTAATTGCTAGGAATTTTAATTGTAAAGGTAATTGGGAAATAGATGACAAGAGAGGATCAATATATAATGGGTTTTGTCCAGACGAAAAGCTAATTAAATAACTATACTTTGAAACATATAAAATAACCATACCTTGAGGATGTCTTACCAATTTTGAGAGGATCTTAGTATTGAGTACATATTGATAGGTCAATGAAGCGCAGTGCGATCGCACTCCCAAAATCATCCTACAAGCGATCGCCTTATCTATGAGACACTACCAATAACGATACATGAGAGATTTTGTTAAGATTTAGGTTTGATTTCAAATTCAAGTTTTGAACGATAGAAAGAAACATCAAATTCCATAAAAAAGTTAGTTTGTCCCAAAATTAAAGGTGCATTTGGTTTACTCACCCATGCAAAAGCCAATCTAACTAAGGGAAATTCACCTATTTCAGCATTTACGAAAAATGGCATGGCTGCTTGACTGATATTACCTGCTAATTGAATAATAGCTTTGCTTTCATCCCATACTCCACCTAATTGAAGACCTATTTCATAAGGTAAAACGTTGATAGTCGCACCACTATCTACTAAACCAAGTCCTTCTACTATTTGATCTCCTCGACGCAAAACTAATGGAACTCTTGGTAAACTATCAAATTCGTTTTGGCTGGGGTGGCTTGTTGAATATTTAAACCGCATAAAATTTAATCATTATAAATTGATTGATTTAGTGCTTCCATGAGAATTTCTCCTGCACCAAAGTTATTATAAGGCGTTGGTAGGTGATATGTTTTAAAGGGTTCTAATGGAGAAATGTCTTCAGCAGTGTCCAAATCTTCTGCAAGGATGCGAATTAATTTGAGTTTTTCTGGTGCTGAAAGTTGTTTAATTGACGGAAGTAACTCGGTTAATGTCATATTTTCCTACTGGATGTGTTTGAGATATGTAGAGTCAGAATTATCTTATTCTATTTTATCTAATAGCGATACCTTCGGTGCGCTTCGCTATCGCACTCCCCAAAATCACCCCCTAAGCGATTCCCACGGAGCGCTTCGCTATCGCACTCCCCAGAATCATCCTACAAGCGATCGCACTCCCCAAAATCGCACCACAAGCGATCGCTCTCTCCAAAATTGCACAAACACTTGTTTGTCAGTTAGCTGATTTTATTTAAAATTTGATTTAATTATTAGGACTTACGCAAGTGTCACACT
>NZ_AP018316.1:3454495-3616995 GCF_002368115.1 Dolichospermum compactum NIES-806
TTTTAGTGTGACACTTGCGTAAGTCCTAGTTCTGTTACTAATGCAATATCAACTTTATTATCATCAACAAGGGCTAATGGTAGTAAAAGAGACATAATATTTTTAGTTGGGAAATACATTGGAATGGCAGTTTTATAATTCCATTTCACCCGTTTAATAGCCAATTTTAAGGCAGCATCTAATCTATCTTTAATGGCTCTAAATGCTTGCGTATCTTCTTTAAGTGCTTCACCAAATCTTTTAAAGTAAGAACGTTTAGTCTGATAATCCATTTTTGTTATATCTTCCACAACAAAGTTTTCAGGAAGATTCTTTTCAAGAAAATTTAAAGGGAGGCGATCTGTATTGTCTACTATAATATGCTGATAATCAAGTGTTGGTTCTCCTACTGAAGTATTGTACAGCATATCTGCTGTATTACTAAAATAATTTGCTTGTTCTGGCATCTTAATAAATTGGCGCACTAGCGTTTTTCCAGCCCAATCTTGACCCGCTATACAAAAATCAGAAAGTTCCCATTGCTGTCTCATAGTTTTACTTTTCTTAAAAAGTGCAAAAATAGGTTCATAATACTTGTCAACCAAGCCAGTATTAAACGTGGCAAATTCTTCTGTCGTAAGAATTTTATTTTCTTCTTTAGTGAGCCTATAGAAAGTATAAAATAGTATAAAATAAATACTTGTGCAAAATAGGATATTTGTCATCTGGTTTATCGCCATAAAACCATTGTTCATCAAGAGCTAGTTCTCGCAGCTTATTTAAAGTTTTGCTCAGATCACCAAGCCAAGCCCATTCAAAAAGTGCATTTTTAGCAATCGAAATTCGTCTACTGTTTTGTTTAACTTTTAGTTTTATTGCTGGGATACCATGTTTTATAACTTGTGAAGATTCTTCAATCAACCTTCCCATAGTAACAGGAACTTCAGAGGATTCATCTTGTTTTAGCTCTAATAAATCAGGGTAATCCCCTAGGAAATGGGATAGGTTTAAATAATACCCTGTAGATTTAAAATCAAATGCTTGACTCAGAAAGCTGCCAAAATCCGATAAATAGAACCAGCCTTCTTCTTGCGTTTTACATTGCTGGGCAGATTTAATGATTATACTGCGAATGTCTGGTTGACTCATTTTCACCCTTATCCTGTTTATCTAGTTGATCAAATTCACAAGTATTATACACAACATCGTTACCAGGTTTAACCCAATAACGATGTTTAATGAAAATTATCTTAACCTTGGGCTACAGGTTATTTCGGCAAAAATTTCTCTAACTCCGTAAAAGCATCAGCATCAAACAAAAATCAGCAGTTTGGGAAATCTCCTCAAACTGCCAAGAAATATACTACCCTAACCTTCCTCATTCCTCAATCTTTGTAACAATTCCTCACGGGATAAATTACCCAAAGAAAGAAGTAACTGAGTGCGTTCAGAAATAGGAATATTAGCAATCTTTTCCACCAAACCAGATAACTCAGCATCCAAACTACCAAAACGCCCTTCCATAAGAGAAGTTATCAAAGAAAATCGTTCCTCTTGCTTCCAATCTTCTATTTGTTGTAAATAAGCCGGTGATAAGTTCATAATTACTTCCTCTTCTTCCCTACTTAAATTATCTCTCAATTCTAAATTCTTGCGCCAGTCCGCTAAAATTTCTAACAAATTCTCTCGAAAAGGGTTATTTTCTGGTAATTCCGTTAATTCCTCAACTGCTCTTTTCTGTGTTCCTCCTTTTCCCAAAACTCTCAACCATAACGTATCCTCATTTACTGGTAATTGATGAATAGCAACTATTACTGTTTTCAGGATATTCGGTAGAAAATAAACACCTTCAACCCAATCTTCTGCAATTTCAGTTGCACCTCAACCGGTAATCATCCGAGATGAAAAAGTTGGTGTTAAAATCCATAAAATCGGCAATTCTGATTCAGCAATATTTCTGTTTTCGCGTTTTGCTTTCCTAACTATATCGCCATGAACAGCATATAATTTAAGTAAACAACTACGAATTTATATTTCTGATGGTGGGTTGCGAAAAGGCTCAAATAAACATTGAGTTTTTGCCATCTTCCCTAATAAACCTAAAGGGAGATTTTCCTGATTTTGATCAGAAAAGGGTTCAGGGGAAACGCATCTTATCAATAAGGGTGATTCAATCTCAATAATGACCAAAATATTCGCATTAACGACCACTTATTGACAATACTTTAGTCCATCACTATGATCCTGAAAAAATCAATCAAACGATAAATAGGGATTTATTGGTTTATACATTAAAATGGTATTTTGTCAATAAGATTTAGATGCGTTTCCCCTGGAAAAGGGTTCAAACCAAACATCAATTTCTTGAATTTCACGTTTAACCTTTTCACTTTTTTTAATTGTTCCTAGAGGTGTTAATAATTCCTCTAGATATTCTTTAGCAAATTAGTCATGAGATTGTCGAGTCATTTGATTATATCAAAAATCACAATAAACATGAAAAATATTGTATAATAATTATTATACTACCGAAAGCATAGTTTTAAAAGTGGTTTACCCCCACAAGTTAAACTAATTCACAAAAGCCAGCAGCAATTCAAAAATTAGATTATAATTGTCGAATAGGAAGAATAAAAATGGTAAAAATATGAATACGATAGAAGAAATAATCATCAAAGTACCATCAAATATTGCTGAAGCTTATCGTCGCAGTACTAAGGAAGAACAGGAACAAATTCAGCTAAAGTTAGCATTAATTATGGAGTCAAATTTATTAAAAAATAGTAAAGAAGCACTTCAAAAACTTAGAAATACGATGGATAAAGCCAGTCAAGAAGCACAAGCTAATGGTTTAACTCCTGAAATTTTAAAATCTATTTTGCAAGATGATAAATAAACGCCGTTTTGTATTTGATACAAATGTTTTCGTAAGTGCATTTTTATTTAGTCAAAGTAAACCACGTCAGGCATTAGATAAAGCTCAAGATGTAGGTATTATCTTGTTAAGTGCTGCTGTTTTTGCCGAGTTACAAGAAGTTTTATCAAGACCAAAATTCAACCGTTATATTACCTTAGAAAGACGGAGGGAATTAATAGATAATTTAGTAGAAACTATCGAGTTTATTAATGTTACTGAACAAATCAATGAATGTCGAGATCCTAAAGATAATAAATACCTGGAATTAGCTGTGAGTGGCAAAGCTCAATGTATTATTACAGGTGATGAAGATTTGCTGATTCTTCACCCATTTAAACAGATTGATATTTTATCGGTTCAGAAATTTTTGGGTGAAATTTAATTTGTTCGCTTATAGATTTTTACATTTTAATATTGATGTCCTCAGATCCCCGACTTCTCTAAGAAGTCGGGGATCTGGTTGTTCAGTATTTAACCTTGCGCTACAGGTTCTTTAGCCAAAAACTTCTCCAATTCAGTCAAAGCATCAGCATCAACCTTAGTCTGCATAGGACAGAACTTAGGTCCACACATGGAACAAAACTCAGCAGTTTTATAGATATCTGCTGGTAAAGTTTCATCGTGATATTCCTTCGCTCTTTCTGGGTCTAAAGATAACTCAAATTGACGATTCCAGTCGAAATTATAGCGAGCTTTAGAAAGTTCATCATCCCTATCTCTAGCACCAGGGCGATGTCTAGCAATATCCGCTGCATGAGCCGCAATTTTATAAGCAATTAAGCCATTACGCACATCTTCAGCATTAGGTAAACCTAAATGTTCTTTAGGAGTCACATAACACAACATCGCTGTCCCATACCAACCCGCCATAGCAGCCCCAATGGCCGATGTAATATGGTCATAGCCAGGAGCAATATCTGTAACCAAAGGACCAAGAACATAGAAAGGTGCTTCCGAACACTCTTCCATTTGCTTGCGGACATTAAACTCAATTTGATCCATAGGAACGTGACCCGGACCTTCCACCATTACCTGGACATCATGTTCCCAAGCTTTGCGGGTGAGATTTCCCAGAGTTTTCAGTTCCGCCAACTGAGCTTCATCTGAGGCATCATGGGTACATCCTGGGCGCAGGGAGTCGCCCAAACTGAAAGAAACATCATATCTTTTAAAAATCTCAATGATGTCGTTGAAATGGGTATAGAGGGGGTTTTGTTTGTGGTGATGCAACATCCACCGCGCCAAAATTCCGCCACCACGAGAAACAATCCCTGTAATCCGGTTTCTAACTAAAGGTAAATGTTCAATCAAAATTCCCGCGTGGATAGTTTGATAGTCTACCCCTTGCTGGGCGTGTTTTTCGATGACATGGAGAAAATCGTCAGCGGTGAGATTTTCAATAGTGCCGTGAACACTTTCTAAAGCTTGGTAAACTGGAACAGTCCCAATGGGAACAGGTGAAGCATTGATAATTGCGGTACGAATTTCATCTAAATTACCGCCACCTGTGGATAAATCCATAACGGTATCAGCACCGTATTTTACCGCCAGGTTGAGTTTATCAACTTCTTCCTGCAAGTTGGAAGAATTGGGAGAAGCACCGATATTGGCGTTAACTTTGCACTTAGAAGCGATACCAATAGCCATCGGTTCTAAGTTGGTGTGATTAATATTCGCAGGGATAATCATCCGTCCCCGTGCAACTTCGGCGCGGATAAGTTCAGCAGGCAGGTTTTCCCGCTTGGCTACGTATTGCATTTCTTCGGTGATCACACCCTGGCGAGCGTAGTGCATTTGCGATACGTTCTTTTGTCCACGTCGCTTGGCTACCCATTCTGTCCGCATATTACAATCCTCAAATAAACAGCTTCCCTCCGCTGGTATTATCCAGACTCAGGTGTTAAGGGTTTGATCTCAGCTTGTTTTCCCAAGCACCCCTAGCATGGTGTAGATTGTAGCATTTTGGTGATGATTGGAGGGAGGGGGATGATAAATCGTGAAGATATGGGGAAAGGAGGATTTGTAGTTGGTTACACAAACCGCCTAGTACCGCAGGGCGTTCGTCAAAAGTCAAAAGTCAAAAGTCAAAACGAATATACAATGAGCTTTCCAGTAGTTTGGAATGGTCTATTTATTTCTGCCGACCTGTACTAGGGTTGAAACCCCAGCCTAATAGCGAAAGTCCCTTTTAACGGACTCCAATCTTTTCTTTTTTCAGTCGTCTTGAGACGACTTTTGTTATTAGCCTTACACTTCAGTGCTAGGCGGGTAAGTTAGCAATTACTATGCTGTAGCTAGAAGGTTAGAAAAATTAGATGGTTCGCAAGAGTTTCTAATTAAGGCTTTGGGATTTTCGCGTTTTTCGCCTGTGAATAAATTAAATATTACTTCTTCCTGTTGATAGTAAAGATGTAATAAAAAGCTAATTTTCCGGCTTTTTCTTCAGAACACAGTACACATTTCTTATCAGTGTGTGAGAAGAAGTTATAATGAATACGAACCACTCCAGACACAGAGGACACAGAGGTAAGAGATTTGGTAGAGGTGATAATTGGGTTAATTTGGTAATTAGTTATTTTTGCAAGAATTATGTGATGAATACGAACCACTCCAGGCACAGAGGACACGGAGGTAATAGGTTTGGGAGAGGATATAAATGAGCTTACGGGGGAGGTTATTGGGGCTGCTATTGAGGTACACCGGGTTTTGGGTCCTGGGTTTTTGGAGGAGGTGTATAAGGAGGCACTGGTGGTTGAATTTATGATTCGGAGTGTACATCATGAGGTTGAAAAGTCAATAAGCTTGACATATAAAGGACATGATGTAGGTAGAGGTAGATTAGATTTTTTAGTTGCAGACTGTTTAGTTGTAGAATTAAAAGCTGTGCAAACCCTAGCCCCCATTCACGAAGCTCAACTTCTCTCCTACCTCAAAATAACCAAGCGCACTTTAGGACTCCTCATCAACTTTAATGTTCCCCTCCTCAAAGACGGTATCAAACGCATAGCCCTCTCTCTCTAACTCTTCCCTCTGTGTACTCTGCGCCTCTGCGGTTCGTTAATTCCTCCATAACCGTATCAGTCCAGCCAAAATCATGTATTTTTGTAAATGTGGCGAAAACCTCCAGCAATATCGCTAAACAAAGATCACAAACTGCGATAATTTAAGAACAGCTTTTGGATTCATCCATGTACCGTGAGACAACCGGGAAGTTATCCAGCATCGGATAACAGCTTGGGTAATTATTTGTGGCAAGCACACGAGTAATTATGAACTGTTAACCCTGTGATTAGACTAATCTAAAACAGGCAAGTTCAAACCAGGAATCCTCCGCCTGTAAAGGTTTAGGAATGTCTAAAAAAATTAAAAAAAGCTTTGGCAACTAATTCTTAGGTGAACTATGGCACAACGGACTAGGTTGGGAGATATTCTCAGACCCTTAAATGCTGAGTATGGTAAGGTATCTCCAGGTTGGGGAACAACACCTTTAATGGGTGTGTTTATGGGTTTATTTCTGGTATTTCTGCTAATTATTCTCCAAGTTTATAACAAGTCTCTGTTAATTCAGGATGTCCTTGTTGATTGGCGCAGTTTAGGCGGCTAATGGCTATCCAGCCATCAAGCTAACATGATTACCTACCCGGCTTGTCCGGGTTTTTTTATGATTCAAAAAAAATGCCTAAAAATAGCGATAAAATTAATCTAGATCCCAAAGCTATAAGGTAGTTGTGGCGGTTTTTCTGTATACAGGAGAGAAGAATGAATATATTTGGTATCGGCTTACCAGAAATGGGTGTCATTATGGTAGTTGCATTATTAATCTTTGGACCGAAGAAGTTACCAGAAATTGGTCGCAGTTTGGGGAAAACTATTCGCAGTTTTCAAGAAGCCTCTAATGAATTTCAAAGCGAGTTCAAAAAAGAATCTGAACAATTAAAAGAAACTGTGCAAACAACCGCTGAATTAGAACATAAACACATTGAAGCTGGAAAAAACCAGCCAGAAAATATACAAGGATGAAAGATGAACAAGTAAAACCAATGGTTTTGGTAATTCCCCAGCTAATTGTTGGACTGGGAAATCCAGAGCCTAAATATGATCAAACTCGTCATAATATTGGCTTTGCAGCTATAGATACCCTAGCTCGCGCTTGGCAAATCTCTCTAGCTGAAAATCGCAAGTTTCAAGGAGAGTTTGGTGAAGGGAATGCAGCCGGTAAGGGTAAAGTCCGCTTGCTCAAACCCTTAACCTATATGAACCTTTCAGGACAAGCTATTCAAGCTGTGACAAATTGGTACAAAATACCGCCTGAATCAGTATTAGTCATTTATGATGATTTAGATTTACCTTTGGGTAAAACTCGCTTACGTTTATCCGGTTCTGCAGGTGGACATAATGGCATGAAAAGCATTATTTCTCATCTAAATACCCAAAATTTCCCCAGATTGCGAATTGGCATAGGTAAACCAAAGGGCGCAATAGATGGGGATAATTCTCATACTGTTTCTCATGTTTTGGGACGATTTTCCGCTGCTGAGAATAAAGTTATGTCTCAGGTTTTAAGCTTTGTTATTGAGTGTGGAGAATTTAGTTTCAAACAGGGAGTAGAAAAGGCAATGAATCTTTGTAATACCCAGAATTTTACTGGTATTGATTCTTGATGAGTGGTTGCTTGTTCAGAGAAGGAGTTAGGAATCCTGACTCCTGAATTCCGGGACAATGTGCGATAAGTTAAATTTTGTAATATTCTATAAATATGGCTTTCATAATATGTATCTAAATTTATGGACTTAGAACCCGCTACGGTGCTTGGAATTGCCTTTTGCTCGGCATTGGTTGCTATTACTGGTATGGCAATTTATACATCTTTTGGACCTCCAAGTCAGGAATTAGATGATCCTTTTGATGATCACGATGATTAATAGGGTTATTAATTTATACTACAAACGGTTCATAGTTTAAAGAAAGATGGAACCCCTCTCCAAACCTCTCCCCGCTGCGGGGAGAGGTTTTGAACTTGTTCTTTGTGTTATAAAAAAGTCCAATTTTTAACCGTTTTGAGTATAACATGATGGATCATGGTGGGGAATACCCACCCTAATGAGCTAGGATGTATATAAATTTGATTTACTTACTTTTTGTTTCAGCATAAGCCGCATAAACACTCTTGACATTATACCAATTCAAGAAAATCCGGGCAATTTCCAAAGCCAATTGCGGTTTACCAATATTAATTAACCATTGTAATAACGGAGACATAGTTCTTTCATTCAATAATCCGTTTACAGAAAGAATCCCCCATAATAGACGATGAAACCAGGTCATTTGAATCATCATTTTTACTTCCCAAGTAGGATGTTTTTGATAAAACAAAACTCCCATGCGTCCCCGCTGAATTTCCTGATCAATTAATTTAGGAATTTGCTGTAAACTAAATGGTGGATGCCAGTGATAGCCAACGGCTTCAGGACATTTAATTAATTTTAAGCCCAAGTTTTTTAACCTAACACCTAATTCTAGATCTTCCCAACCATAAAGTTGAAACCCATTATCAAATAATCCAGCTTTTTCTAACCAATGTTTGGGAATAGCCACATTACCAGTAGCAAAGAAAGCGGCGGAAAAATCTGTGATTTTATAAGGTTCATCCGTAGGATTAGTGAAATTACAAGTATTAATTACAGCACCGTAAGTAAAAAAACTATTGCTTCCTAATTTCTCCCTTCCCTGTACCAAAGCATTTGTATGAGCTTGGAGGAAATTAGACAAAACCACTAAATCACTATCAATAAAAATAATTGTGTCACCTTGCGCTTTTTCTACCCCTAAATTTCGCGCTGCTGCTGGACCTGCATGATTTTGTTCAAAGCAGCGGACATGAGGAAACTCATTTCTATGCGTTGCTAACCAATTTAGTGTACCATCAGTAGAACCATCATCTACTAACACAACTTCATAACCTTCTATATGGTTTTTGCGGCTTAACTCCTGACTCTCCAAAGCGCGGAGGCACTTTTCTAGAATTGGTAAGCGATTATAAGTGGGAATGACAATACTAAAAAACACAGTTTCACCCAAAAAAACTACTGCCTATATTGAGAATAAGACAAATATAACAAAGTTACTGTTGCACAAGAAAATATACGCTAGGCAAGTCAGATATAATAATGACTCATTCTTTGTTTTCCTAAGTGGAGAAATTCATGGGTCGCGCTAAAAAGGTTGTTCTAGCATATTCTGGTGGAGTTGATACTTCTGTTTGTATTCCCTATCTCAAGCAAGAGTGGGGAGTGGAAGAGATAATTACCCTAGCAGCAGATTTAGGTCAGGGAGATGAATTAGAACCAATTCGAGAAAAAGCTCTCAAATCCGGTGCAAGTGAATCCTTGGTAGCGGATGTTAAGGATATCTTTGTTAAAGACTACGCATTTCCAGCGATTCAAGCCAATGCGCTCTATGAAAACCGCTATCCTCTGGGTACAGCCCTGGCTCGTCCCTTGATTGCTAAGATTCTAGTAGAAGCCGCTGCGAAATATGGTGCGGATGCGATCGCTCACGGTTGTACAGGGAAAGGTAACGACCAAGTACGCTTTGATGTTTCCTGTACAGCGCTCAACCCTAACCTAAAAATCCTCGCACCAGCCAGAGAATGGGGTATGAGTCGGGAGGAAACCATCGCCTATGGTGAGAAGTTTGGTATTCCTGCACCCGTGAAAAAATCATCTCCCTTCAGTATAGATAAAAACTTGCTAGGTCGCAGTATTGAAGCTGGTACATTGGAAGATCCAGCAAACGAGCCGCCAGAAGAAATTTATGAAATGACCAAAGCCATAGCTGATACTCCCAATGAACCGGAATATCTAGAAATTGGCTTCCAAAAAGGGCTTCCTACCACTATCAATGGCACATCAAAAGAGCCTGTTGAGTTAATTGAACAACTCAATAAAATTGTGGGAAATCATGGTATTGGGCGGATTGACATGATTGAAAACCGGTTAGTAGGCATCAAATCACGGGAAATCTACGAATCACCGGCCATGATAGTTCTGATTAACGCCCACCGTGACTTAGAAAGCCTCACCTTAACAGCAGATGTCAGTCATTACAAACGAGGCATAGAAGAAACATATACCAAAATCGTATACAACGGACTTTGGTATAGTCCACTTAAAGCAGCTTTAGATGCCTTTATTCAACAAACACAAGAAAGAGTTTCTGGTGTAGTGCGATTAAAACTTTTCAAAGGTAACGCCGTCATAGTTGGGCGTTGGAGTGACAATACTCTTTACACTCCCGATTTAGCCACCTACGGCGCAGAAGATCAATTTGATCACAAAGCCGCAGAAGGCTTCATCTACGTTTGGGGACTACCTACCCGTATTTGGGCGCAGCAGAATAAGTAATTAGGTAATTGGTGATTGGTGATTGGTGATTGGAAATAATTTATTACCCATTACCCATTACCCATTACCCATTACCCATTACCCATTACCTGTTACCTGTTACCTATTCCTCAGTTTGCTGTTTCACTTCGCGGGACTCTAACCAAATTGGTACAGCAATCACAGCAACTAAAATCAGTAACGCCAAAATTGCAAATTTACTGACCCAGGCTACCAATTGTTCTAGGGAAATAATTCTTCCCGCGAAAAAAGCTAATGTCACCATGACACTACCCCAAGCAGTCGCTCCAGCTAGATTATAAATTAGGAATTTACCGAAGGGCATTTCCGCTATACCTGCAAGTGGTGAAGCAAAAATCCGCAATAAGGCAAAAAAGCGGCCAAAAAATACAGCTTTAGCGGCGTTTTCTGTAAATTGCTCTTTAATACTTAGTAGTCGGACTTCGGAAATGCGGAAAATCTTGCCAATTTGCAGCAGAAAAGGCCAACCACCAACTCTACCTATCCAATAGCCGCAATTGCCGCCAATTACAGCACCCCCCACAGCGTTACCGAGAACCAGCCAGTAATTTAATTCATTACTACCGGCAAGAAAACCACCAACAATGGTTACGGTTTCGCCAGGAAGAGGAATGCCCAAATTTTCTAGCAATATTCCCAAAAAAATTGCTAAATAACCATAATTATGAGCAATTTCTTGGATGTTTTCTAGTGAAAGTAGCTCAAAAGACATCCAGCACCACCGAGTTTACAAATTTTTACCTTTACCATATCTTTGCTTGCTTTTGGCTATGGTGTCAATCAAACCGCAATAGGGGGAGTTCAGGAGTTCAGGAGTTCAGGAGTCAGGAGTTCAGGGGGAAGAAGAAGAAAGAAGAATAGTTTTTATCAATGACCAATCACCAATCACCAATCACCAATCACTAATCAAACCGGATTGCTATAGTAATTTGAGATAATGATAAGTTCGTTACCGAAATTAACGGTAAATTATGCTTATACTAGAAAGACATATAAACAAATTATACGGCATAAATACTGAAAAAGATTTTTTCAACTGTGCTGCTGTTAATTCTCATAAACTTTGCGAAAACAGTCATTATGCGGTTGAATTATAAACAGTATGGATGTCAGTTTGCCCTTTCTTTTGTGTTTTAAATACTCAGTTAAATTTATGACTCTTACACAAGAACGCCAAGTAATTTTGTTCAAACCCCAAGGTAGTATAGACCTCGATAGTGGTACTATCTTGAGCGAACAGATGGCTGCAATTGAACCTCAGCATCACCAACTCTGGGTTATAGATTTATCAGAAGTAGATTTCATGGATAGTTCTGGATTGGTTCCACTTGTCAAGGGACTTACCACAGCGCGTCAAAGTGGTTGTCGGTTGGTTCTTTGCAACGTTAAAGCTCCAGTTAAGTTGATTTTGGAACTTACCCAGCTTGATTCAGTATTTGAAATTTTCCCAAGTTACGAAGATATTTTCACTCCTGTTACCAATCAACAGCTAGTAGCAACTGGAGTTTAGACTAAATCAGTATTTTTATATCTTTTAATATCCCCGACTTCTTTAAGGAGTTGGGGATTTGAAATTAATTAACCTCTCAAATAGTTTCGCCAATATGGCGACAAATGTGCGATAATTAACCGCATATTTCCCAAAATAAGGAATCAGGTGGGGTGTGAATCTGATGATAGGTACGACTATAGGCGGACGCTATTGTATTACTACCAGGTTAGGACAGGGTGGATTTGGAACTACTTATTTAGCCAAGGATACTCAACGTCCTGGGTCTCCCGTTTGTGTGGTTAAGCATTTTACACCATTAACTACAAAACCAGAGCAATTAGAAAAAGCTCAAGAATTGTTTGAACGAGAAGCAGGAATTTTACAAAAACTCAATCATCCACAAATACCCAAACTTTTAGCGTTTTTTACGGAAAATCAACAGTTTTTCATAGTTCAAGAATTTATTAAAGGACATGATTTAACGAAAGAATTACCACCTACATCTACCAATACTAATATCAGTGAAGCATTTGTTATTAAATTATTAAAAGATATTCTGGAAGTATTGGAATATATTCATGGTGAAGGTGTAATTCATCGTGATTTAAAACCAAGTAATGTCATGAGACAAGAAATAGATAATAAAATAGTCATCATTGATTTTGGGATAGTTAAACCTGTTAAACCAATTAATAACCAAGAAGATGATACTCAAATAATTGGTAATGAACTTATTAACCAAGAGAATGGTAATTATAATCCTACAAGAATTGGCACTAAAGGATATGCACCCAGGGAACAAGGAGAAGGTAAACCAGAATTCAATAGTGATATTTTTTCTCTAGGAATGATTGTAATTGAAGCACTTACAAGAATGGAGGCTAAAGATATCAATAATGATAACAATAACCAAGAAATAAGTTGGCGTTATTATAGTAAAATTAAAGTTAGTGATCAACTTGCAGACATTTTAGATAAAATGGTCAAATCTGATCATAGAGACCGTTATCAGACAGTAACAGAAGTATTAACAGCATTACAAAAAATATCTATAATATCTAGAAAAAGTCCATTACTACCACCTAAAATTTATCATTTATTCCTGAAAATTGCCCCTTTGGGATTAATCGTAATCATAGGAATAATTGTATTTCCAAACCGTCCTATTTCTGAATGTGATGGAAAATTAGCAACTTATAAAAATAAGGAACATAATATAGAAATTGAATATCCTGAATGTTGGTTCGCGGACGAAACTCCTATCTCTGTCATTGGTATTGGTAAAATAGTTACATTTATTCAACCTCAACAAAAAGCTAGATTGATTATTAGTAGTTCTCAATATTCGGGAACTTTAGAAAATTACGGGGAAGACCAGGAGAGGATGATCAAAAGTAACCTAGAATCATCAAATATCATAGAAAGAAGTTCAACTATTATCGCAAATCAAACAGGACAAAAAATAATTGTCACTGGTAAAAATGAACAACAAAAAATCAAAAATATGTATGTAATGACTTTGAGAAACAATCAAGCTTATTTAATTGCTTATACTGCACCCATAGATGATTATGATAAGTTGATTAAACCTGTAGAAGATATGATAAAGTCATTACAGATTGATTAAATTAATCTATAATATCAATAAAAACACGGGTAGGGGCAATCCCCCCGTGGTTGCCCCAAAAACACGGTAGGGGCAATCCCCCCGTGGTTGCCCAAGGGGGTAGGGGTAGGCACGGGGGCGCTACCCCTACATCAAATCCAAATCTTTTAATAAACCCATTATCTCGTTCCCAGACTCCGGATGACAATTAAACATCCTGTTAATCCTTAAATCCTGGACATCCTGATATGGCTACGCCACGCTTTGCTATCAGACAAAATATTATTGTTGTAATTTTCTAGGTAAAGTAGATAGCAATTTCTGAGTATCAGCAATTATTTTATCACCCCAAACATTCTTTTTGAGAACGTTGACATCAGCAAAGTTTTTATCTAATTTTAATGCAGTCGTTGCTAATTGATAAGCTTGTTCTTTTTCTCCCTTAGTATACAAAGCAACAGCCAACGCTAATATAGGTTCAGCAAGTTGATTGTTAATTTTCATAGCTTGTTGCCATTGTTTAATCGCTGTTTTTTTGTCCCCTTGTTCATATTTGATCAAGCCTATATTATTGATAGCGACTAAACTGTTAGCATTTTTGGCAACTGCTTGATTATAATCAGATATTGCGGCTGTGTAGTTTTCTTGCTGATGATAAATAATTCCTCGATTGGTGTAAGCATCAGCATATTCAGGATTAAACTTGATAGCTAGGTTGTAATCATCTATTGCTCCTTGCTTATCTCCTAATTCATTACGGACAACTCCCCGGTTGTTGTAGGCTTGGGCATAGTTAGGATTAAACTTGATAGCTAGGTTGTAATCATCTATTGCTCCTTGCTTATCTCCTAATTCATTACGGACAACTCCCCGGTTGTTGTAGGCATCGGCATAGTTGGGATTAAACTTGATAGCTAGGTTGTAATCATCTATTGCTCGTTGCTTATCTCCTGATTCATAACGGACAACTCCCCGGTTGTTGTAGGCATCGGCATAGTTGGGATTAAACTTGATAGCTAGGTTGTAATCATCTATTGCTCGTTGCTTATCTCCTAATTCATTACGGACAACTCCCCGGTTGTTGTAGGCATCGGCATAGTTGGGATTAAACTTGATAGCTAGGTTGTAATCATCTATTGCTCGTTGCTTATCTCCTGATTCATAACGGACAACTCCCCGGTTGTTGTAGGCATAGGAATAGTTGGGATTAAAAATAATAGCTTCTGTATAAGCTACTATTGCCTCTCGATAATCTTTTTGTTCATACTTCTTAAATCCTAACTCAAAATAATCATTAGCTGTTAAACCCCTAATGCTGGGCTTATCAGTAACACCTGCTGCAATCCGCACATAAGTATTAATAGGAATACCAGCAAATCTATCTCTTTCCCTATTGTCATATTCATCACCTCTGCCATGAATACCTATCAACTCACCTTCTGAATTTAACACTGGTCCGCCACTCATGCCCTTGAGGGTGGGATTGGTATAAACTAAATTGTAACCACCATCTATGGTTACTTGAGTGGCATGAGCGGAAACTTGTCCATCAAAGCAATCATAAAGCGGTGCAGTAATATTGGGGGTGGAAAGACGAAACCCAGCTACATAAACATTATCCCCACGTTTTATTAAGTCAGAATTGCCAAATTTAGCTACTTGATAGGTTTTACTACTAACAAATTTCACCACAGCTAAATCTATCCCTGTTCCCAGTGGTTTAATATTTTCCCCCTGAATGGGATAACGTTGTCCATCGGGGGTGATAATAGTGTATTTTAAACTAGTATTTTTAACATTGTGAAAAGCTGTGAGAACAGTATAAGTATTACCTTCTTGTTTAATTAAAATTCCCGAACCATTATCTTTATTATTAATATCAATTAAAACCGTGATTTTTTGGGATATTTTATCTATTTTAGAACTGCATGATAAATCTTTGGCCGTCGTTGGTTGGTTTAGGGTGATAGATGTGAGGATAAATAATGTGGGAATTGTGTATTTATAGTACATATTAATTGTCAGCATCAGAATGTCCAAGGATTTACAGGATTTTGATTGTTTAATTTCTGTCTAAATCATCAACCCAACCACTGAAATATATATAAGAATCTGGTAAATAACAATTACTAGATTCCGGTAAAAAAATAACTTGTCTCACAATAACACTATAAGTACCCAATTACAAAAACCATCATTTTGTACAAAATGTAGGTTGGGTTGACGCAAGGAAACCCAACATTAATTATCTCATAGAAAGACCTAAAGAGGGTGTTTGAAAAGTCTAATTTATTACTTGCAAGGGCGACTAGAAGTCGCGGCTACACAGACGAAACCCACCTTCGTGGGTTCAAAAGCCTTGATTTTTCGTTATCTAAGCAAGGGCGACTAGAAGTCGCGGCTACACAGACGAAACCCACCTTCGTGGGTTCAAAAGCCTTTAAAGAGGAGGTTAACTATGGAGAAGGTTTGAGTTTATCTATGGCTATAGCCCAATTTAAACGGACTATTTGTTGATGTAGTTTTTCATCTGCTGGTGTACCATCTATGAATACTGAGGGAACATCCCATAATGGATAAGCGTGCATTCCATTAACACCGATTAATTGACCATTTTCATTTAATAATGGTCCTCCACTCATGCCTTTTTCTAGTTTGTTTGTATATCCTATTTGATATCCTCTTTCTAAGGCTTTTTCTAGAACTAGAACTATTCTAGCTGTTGTGAATGTGAACTGTTGAACTGTGTTTTCTGATTCATCAGCGGGAAAACCCGCAATAAATACTTTATCTCCTATTTTTGATTGAGTCCCAATATTTGCTACTCCATAAATTGTATTACTAGAAAATTCCAACATGGCTAAATCATATTTACCAAACTTCATTTTTTTAGATACTTTGGCTTTATGTATTTTCCTGTCTGGCGTTTCTATGTTGTAAGGTCTTTGACCTGCTTCTAAAACATGAGCGTTTGTTAATATTGTGTAAATATTGCCATTTTTCTTCAGTAATATTCCTGAACCAAGAAACTCCGTTGACAGGATTTTAACGGTAATATCTGTTGCTTGTTGTTTTACTTGTGCTGGAGAAAGTCGGGTTAGTGGTTGGTCTACGGGAGTATTCTTAGTATAAATATTAGCATCTAGGCTTAAATTAGGTAATAGTAAACACAAACCACTAACACAGGTGATGAATTTGATAATTGTAAAATTTGACAACTTGAAAAGATGTATAGTTTATTTTTGCTCCGCTGGTAAATTATTTAAGTAAGTATCAAAATCAAAGATGATATCATCAGTGTTAGAATTTTGATTCATAATTTCAGCGCCAGCTAGAGCTTGACGATTAAACAACCTATTAGCCACATCTCTGCCATTTGTACCCCGTCTGAGGGTAAATAGTAAATTACCGGAGTTACAGACCGTATTAGAGTCACTTCCAGAACAAATTACGGTTTCCCTGTTGACTATTCCAGAGGCGATTTTTTTCAGTGTACCATTATCGTAATTTCTTTGAAATCTTGTTGATACTTCCTGACATCGCTTTTTAGGGCTGTATTGCGAGGGAAAGTAGGTTGATGTCCAACCCATAATCTTGTGTCTTTGACCGTCTTCTGTACGGGTAAAGGTGAAATATTGCCCATCTTCTGCGGCACAATAGAATTTAGTGCCTCCAGCGTAACTAGGTTGACTCATGGCTGTAAAGCTTGCTAAGGCTGTTAATGACGCTGTAGCAAATATTTGAGTCAATTTTGGGTGTAGTTGACCAGATATTTTTGTGGCCATATGTTCAATTATTTGCGTGATTTCAATGAGATTTTAACTCATAAGTAGGTAATTAGGGATTAAATTCAGAGCTTTCTTTTTCTCTCTTGTTTTAGCCTAAGATCCCCGACAGATCCCCGACTTCTTAAAGAAGTCGGGGATCTTAGGCTACAGTAATGATAACTGCTCATTAGGTGGCTTAAACCCCATGTGTTGATAGGCGGCTTTAGTTGCTATTCTCCCTCTGGGTGTCCGACTTAAATAACCTATTTGCATTAAATATGGTTCGTAAACTTCTTCAATGGTTTGGGTGTCTTCCCCAGTGGTAGCAGCGATGGTTTCTAAGCCGACTGGACCACCATTAAAGTTTTCAATAATCACACTGAGCATTTTTCTATCTGTCCAATCTAAACCGCAAGGATCAACTTGGAATAGTTGTAATGCTTCCGATGCTACAGTTGCACTTATTTCTATAAAGGATTTTACTTCCGCATAATCACGGACTCTTTTTAGTAGTCTATTAGCTATTCTTGGTGTCCCTCGTGAACGTTTGGCTATTTCTGTAGCCCCGTCTAAATTAACTGAAGTTTGTAATAATTCGGCGGTGCGAGTCACAATTTGAGTAAGTTCATCAACTTCATAAAAACGCAACTTTTGAATTAAGCCAAAGCGATCGCGCAATGGGGAAGTTAAAGCTCCGACGCGGGTTGTTGCCCCAACTAGGGTAAATTTAGACAAGGGTATACTTCTGATTCTGGCGCTAGAACCCTTACCTATGGTGATATCTAAGCGACAGTCTTCCATGGCTGGATAGAGAATTTCCTCTGTCATCCGTGATAACCGATGAATTTCATCTATAAATAATACATCTCCTGGTTTCAGGTTCACCAATAACCCCACGATATCTCGTGGTCGTTCTAAAGCTGGGGCGCTGGTAATTTTGCAACTTACCCCCATTTCTGAGGCTAAAATCATCGCCATTGTGGTTTTACCTAAACCTGGTGGTCCATACAACAGCAAATGATCCATGACTTCATTCCTAGATTTAGCAGCTTTAATGGCTATATCTAAGACATCCTTTAAATCCTTTTGGCCGATGTAATCAGCAAAGCGCTGGGGACGAATACTTTCTTCTGGTTTCCCTTGTTCATTAATGGCAGCTTCTGATTGCAACAGATTTTCTGCGGGGGGTACTTTGGCTGATTCCCGTTGCTTTTTGGGTTCTCCGTTGGGTTCTGGAGGCTGTTTTTTGGAGGAGATAATCGCCATAATTTTCAGGGATTTCAGAAGTACAGAAATGGGGGTTTAATCATTCGTAGGTAAGATTTAGTATAGGATATTTGGGGTTGCTTGAGAATACAGATATTTATTTAATTTTGTAAATTTACTATTATAGGGCTTACGCATTGACAAAGTTTTCTAAATATGTAATGTGGATTTTATCTCTTGTAGGGTGCGTCCTCCAATGACCCCAACCCCCTCCCCGCAAGCGAGGAGGGGGCTAAGATGTAACTCATACAGATGAAACCCGCTGTATCTTTAGAAATCAACTCCACGCTTTAATTCTACGCCTTGATTTGCATAGTGTTTATGACAGTAAACCTCAGAGTGAATACTAGCTAAATCAAAATAAGCGGGTTGGTTTTGACAGCGCCCGGTGATGATCACTTCTGTATCACGAGGTTTGCGGAGGAGGGCTTGAACAATGGGATCAACGGGTAACAATTCTAAATCAACAGTGGGATTGAGTTCATCAAGAATAATTGTTTTATAGACACCAGAGGCGATCGCAATTTTGGCAATTTCCCAACCTCTTTCTGCTTCTATATAGTCTAAATCTTGACGAGAATTTCGCCAAACAATGGCATCCCGTCCACAGCGTTGATGATCTACAATTTCTGGATAGGATTGTTGTAAGGCGGCGATCGCTGCGTCTTCAGTATAACCACTACCGCCTTTGAGCCACTGCATAATTAATACACGGGTAGAACCAGGGTGATTGATGCCTCTACCAATTGCTTGCAAAGCTTTACCCAAAGCGCTGGTAGATTTACCCTTACCTGCACCTGTATAAATTTCAATGCCTTCAATAAAAAGTTCTGCGGCTGTGGGGTGGTGATGGGGTTTCATTTCCGAATGCAAATCCGCAATATCCAATAATTGTGGCGGTGCTGCGCGTCCAGTGGTGATGATTTCCAGTTCTTGGGGTTTAGATTTTAAAGTATTGACTACCTCATCCACTGACAGCAAACCCAAATCCAAAACCGGGTTAATTTCATCCAGGACAACTACCGAATACAATCCCGAAGCGATCGCCCCTTTGGCTACATCCCAACCCCTTGCAGCCTCTGTTCGATCAAAAGCTGTAATTTGATCATGACCAAAAAATTCCGCTCTCCCGGTGCGAACCTGATCAATTAAATGGGGAAACCCGCGCTGTAATGCAGCGATCGCTCCATCTTCATCATAATCTCGTTCTGGCCCTTTCAAAAACCGCAACAATAAAACCCGGCTAGAATCACTAGGTGTATTTATTCCCAGCCCAATTGAGCGCAAAACCACCCCTAAAGCCGCTTGGGACTTACCTTTCCCAATACCATCATAGACGTGAATTTGACCCGTAAGCCGCTCAGAACGGACTTGCGCTGTGCGAATACCGATACCGTTCCTTGTCATCTTTTGAAAAGCTATAAAGTGGCAATTCTTATCTTAACGAAACTAGAATCACTCAATTGTGGATTGACGTTAGCGAAGCGTACGCAGCGCAGCGAGTATTTTTCCGTCCTCAAATACTAGGGTAGGCACGGGGTGGGGTAGGCCTCACAAGGGTAGGTTTTTAATATTGTCTGTGAAGGCAAGACTGGGAAGACTTGGAGGGAACGTAGACAAGGAAGAGTTTATCCGCACAATAGTCTTTTAACGGTGTGTTATTGTTGCCAAAAAACATCATCCTGTAGGGTTTTCCTCCCTTGTCACCTTGTCCACCTTGTCGCCCAAGTCTTGCCCTCACCAGAATGTAAAAAACCTACACCTGTCAGGGCGCTACCCCTACATTAAATCCAAATTTTTTAATCTAAAATCTCAAATTCCCAGTCAAAAGTCAAAACGCAGACAGTATAGGCTTTTAGGAGATTTATCATGGTTGGTTTATTTACGCTTTTGTATACTACGGTGGGCAGTTTTATCTTTGCGTATTCAAGCTGGACAGATGTATTAATAAAATCAATCTAAATATCCTGTCACACTCAGATCATAAATGTCAGAACAATGAGATAATTGCCGATTATCCGTATTCTTTCAGTTATACTCTGTACAACTAAGTCAAAAAAAACGTAATCCCCAGATCCCCGACTTCTTGAAGAAGTCGGGGATCTAACTAACTCCTAAAATCTTCTTGTTGTTACCATTATGTCTGATGAATTATCACTACCCATAATCTTGCCTATTGGGGCGATATTTTTTGAAATATTATTCTTACTAACTGCCATTCCCATAGAAGCCTATGTTCTTCATAAATGGTTAAAGTTTGATAAAAAAACCAGCATTTTTTATGCCATTGCCTTAAATGTTTTTTCGAGTGTCATTGGCTGGATTGTGTTTTTCACAGTCGAACCGATGTTACCTATTCCGATCAAAGCCGAATTGATTAATTATGTATTTTTCAATAAGATTAAAGCTTCTAGCATTAGTACAATGATAATTTTATTATCATTTACTATTTTCATGGCGACTTTCTTAGTTAAATTTTTATTGATGAAGATCCTCATCATTTTTATGGGTGAAGGCGGAAAAAACACCCAGCCAGAACCCATTTCTTCACAACAAAGAGCTAGTTATATGAATATAGCTAAGTTGCAGAATACTAATTTAATCACGGCAACATTAATAGCAAATTCACTCAGTTACAGTGCCATAACCTTCATCATATTAATTCGCTCTCGGTAAAATGATCAATATTCATCATTGCATTAATTAGAGGTAATCTCATGAACTTTTTATTGAAGGAAATAGGTGGGATATTTAAATATATTCAGGATTTATTTGCAGGAGTGCAAAAATTTCTGACACCAACTAAAGCATACTCATGGCAAACACTTATCTATTTGAGTGTTTTTTCTTGGGGAATATCATATTTTGCCGTAGGGTATATTAGGGATATTATTGCCTTTTGTGGTTGGTTATTTTTATTAGCAGGAACAACTTGGTATACTACCGACGATCCTTTAAGAATTCCCGGAACTTTTATGCCAGTTGGGGCAGTAATCACGGGCTTTTTAGTGAGCGTCTTTGCCTTTGGACACAAAGAAGGTGTATTAACATCGAATACGATAGTTATTTGGCCAACAATAGCTGCCATAGTTACAGCCATACCTAATTTCTTTGAAGGTACAGGTGGAAAATTAGCAAAAGCCAAACTTCCTAAATTACAAGATCGTCAAAAAGTTGTAGTTTTATTAGCTTGGTGTATGCTAATTAGTTGTTGGCTTCAGTTTTACTTCGTGATAGATAAATGGTTAAAAGAATATCCCAGTTTACGAGCAGATAATTTTCAGAAAAGTGCTTTTGTGATTAGATTAGAACCACCAGCACGAAAGCCAAAAACTGGTGATTTGATCTTAAATAAACTACAACCCTTAATTAATCAACAACTTGCCAATAAACCTTGGGGTGAAGTAGAAAAATGGTTACTAGAAGCTAATCAGCAACTAGGCAACTTGGGAAGAAGAACGATTAATAGTAATTTAGGTAAATCTCAAGAAAAGCTATTGTGGCGAGTTGAACCGCGTGTAGTCGGTATCAACTCTGGTGGATATAGGCTGGATATTTTGACAATTTGGGGGGGTCCCAGCGCCAACGCTCAAGGATATTACTGGAAAAAATCTTGTCTGATTCAACCATCTAACTCTGATAAACAAACAGATAATAAAAATACCGTTGCTCGTCTTACTTGCGATCGCACAAGTAAATTTATCATGGGTTCTCCACCAGCACAACAACAAGAAAGTAACAAGAAATTACTATGAATGTAATTAGAACTGTCGTCATGGCTAAGAATGTATTTCAGGAAGTGATCCGCGATCGCATTCTGTACATCATCGGTTTTTATGCTATCATCCTGGCTATTGCCTTCCGTGCCATTCCCGAATTTGCCGGCACCACCAGTAATAAAATATTTTTGGACTTTGGTTTGGCAACAATGAACGTCATTGGTTTAATTGTCGCTATATTTATCGGCACAGGATTAGTTAACAAAGAAATTGAAAAACGCACTATTTTAGTATTAATTGCCAAACCCATCAGCCGCAGTGAATTTATTGCTAGTAAATATTTAGGGTTATCAGCAGTTATCGGTGTCCTCATTACTGCAATGACAATAATTTTTTTAGGATTCTTACAAGTTGGTCAAGTATCCTATCCAATTACTAGCATTTTTCTGGCTACGCTATTCATATTTTTGCAATTATGTTTAATTACTGCCGTAGCCATTACTTTGGGCGTTTTTACTAGTTCACCAATAGCTACATCCCTAACATTTGCAGTGTATTTAATGGGGAATGTTACTCAATATCTAGTGGCATTAGGTAAATTAAGTCAGAATCCTGGGATGGAACGCATTACCCAAAGTTTATATCTAATTTTGCCAGATTTATCTAGATTAGATTTAAAAAATGATGCTGTTTACGGTTTGCAAGCACTACCTGATCCAATCAGATTAGTTACCAATGCAGGTTATAGTTTACTGTACAGTTTTATGTTGTTAGCGATCGCCATTATTATTTTCTTAAGACGAGAATTTTAAATAATACTCAGAAAGATGATTTGTTTGATTAATTTGATTTAGATAATTATGATTAATAAATCAGAAAAATTTCTCGATAACAAATAACAAGATCCCCGACTTCTTAAAGAAGTCGGGGATCTGAAACTCTCGACCTTCAAAAATTTTGTGAAAATAATTATTGTCTATGATTCACGATTCTCCCATAAATACTACTGATAGTCTCATTTATCCTGATCTTTATAATCACCAAGTTTCATCTAATCAGCCTTTGAAACTAGGAATTATGGCTTCTGGCAATGGTAGTAATTTTGAAGTAATTGCCCAAGCCATTGCCGACGGTAAAATTAACGCGCAAATTCAAGTTCTAATTTACAACAATCCTGATGCGAAAGCAGCAGTTAGGGCTAAAAATTGGTGTGTAGAATCTGTATTGTTAAATCATCGAGACTACAAAAATCGTCAAAAATTTGATCATAAAGTTGTCCAAACACTACAGCAGTATAATGTAGAATTCGTGATTATGGCGGGATGGATGCGATTAGTAACACAAGTTTTAATTGACGCTTTTCCTAATCGCATGATTAATATTCATCCCAGTTTATTACCAAGTTTTAAAGGCGTGCAAGCTGTAGAACAGGCTTTAGTTGCGAAAGTCAAAATTACTGGCTGTACTGTACATCTTGTTTCTTTAGAAGTTGACAGTGGCGAAATTTTAATTCAAGCGGCTGTTCCCGTTTTACCAGATGATACATCAGAAACACTACACGCGAGAATTCAAATCCAAGAGCATCGGATTTTACCAATAGCAATTTCTTTGTTAAAAAGGGAATAGGGAATAGGGAATAGGTAATTGGTAATTGGTAATTGGTAATAGAGGAAGAGTTTTATTACCACTGACAACTGACAAATGACCACTGACTAATGTTAAAATTCTCAGTGAGAAATTTAGGATATTTTTATGTCAGTTGTAACTAACCCAATCAAATTCGGTACAGATGGTTGGAGGGGTGTGATAGGTGAGGAGTTTACCTTTGAACGTCTGGCATTAGTCGCAACCGTAGCAGCCAAAGTTTTACATAATACTTACTTTTCCCAAGTGGGTAGCCGAACGATTATTATCGGTTATGACCGCCGATTTATGGCGGAAGAGTTTGCCCGTGTGGTTGCCAATGCTGTCACCGCAGTTGGTTTTGATGTCCTGTTTAGCGAAACTTTTGCCCCAACTCCAGCTTACAGTTGGGCGGCTAAAGAACTCAAGGCTTTAGGGGCATTAGTTGTAACAGCTAGTCATAATCCTGGTGCATATTTAGGATTAAAAGTTAAAAGTGCTTTTGGTGGTTCAGTACCACCGGAAGTTACTCAAGAGATAGAGGCTTTATTATCAGAAAAAGTTGCCCCGGCGGCGATTCCAGGTAAGGAAGAAACCTTTGATCCTTGGCCGAGTTATTGTCAAGCATTAGCGGCTAAAGTTGATATTGACAAAATTAAGGAATTTATCGCAACTGGCAAGTTAACAATATTTGTGGATGTCATGCACGGGGCAGCTGCCGGGGGATTAGCCCGATTATTAGGGGAAGAAGTTAAGGAAATTAATAGCGACCGTGATCCTCTGTTTGAAGGTGGTGCGCCTGAACCTTTACCAAAGTATCTTTCCCGACTATTTACAGTTATGAAAACCCATCGGAAAACCCATAAAACCGGTTTAACTGTGGGTTTGGTATTTGATGGAGATTGCGATCGCATTGCCGCCGTAGATCAAGATGCTAATTTCCTCAGTTCCCAAATCCTAATTCCCATCTTAATTGACCATTTAACCCTGCGCCGCAACTTTCAGGGCGAAATCGTCAAAACTGTCAGCGGTTCGGACTTAATGCCCCGTGTAGCCGCATTACATAACCTTTCTATCCATGAAACAGCAGTAGGTTATAAATACATTGCTGACCGAATGTTAGCCACCCAGGTATTGCTAGGTGGTGAGGAATCCGGTGGGATTGGTTATGGTAGCCATATTCCCGAACGCGATGCTTTATTATCGGCACTTTATGTATTAGAAGCAGTGGTAGAATCAGGGTTGGATTTAGGTGAATATTATCGCTATTTACAACAACAAACTGGTTTTTCATCCAGCTATGATCGGATTGATTTACCTTTAGCAAATATGGAAGTCAGAGGGCGACTATTAAAACAGTTGCAATCTCAACCTTTAACAGAAATTGCGGGTAAAGGTGTAATTAGTTGTCAAACAATTGATGGTTATAAATTTCGTCTGGTTGATCAAAGTTGGTTAATGATTAGATTCAGCGGTACTGAACCGGTTTTACGTCTTTATTGTGAAGCGTCCACACCAGAGGAAGTTCATAAAACTCTAGCTTGGGCGGAAAATTGGGCAGAATCAAATTAATTGATAACTAGTACAACACGGCATAAATAAACCAACCATTCTAAATCGTTAAAAAGCCTATACTGTCTTCGTTTTGACTTTTGACTTTTGACTTCTGCCCTGCGATACTAGCCTAAATGAGTTATGAACAACAAGATACCCGACTTCTTAAAGAAGTCGGGTATCTGACTTTTACAACATAAAATTTAGCCAAGGAATAAATTCCCTGTCTAACAGCTAAAGTCGGTTTTAACCGACTTGTTTTAAATATATTATTTGGGTATTTTATCAGGTTTTGGTGATGAGTAGATAACAATTTTCAAGTATCAGTAATTATTGTCTCACATGAAACTTCAAATATGTTCCTCCCAATCCTTCTACAATGATTCTTGTATTAGTTGTCATCATTTTTTGATAGGTTTCTCCGTCACTTCCTAGTTCACCTAGTCCGCCAATATAAAGTGGTTTTTGAGAAACTTTTACTTCCGCTGCTGTCGCTACGGGTGCGAGTAAATTGGAATTGGTATTTGTATCTGCAAAAATTGTTGGTACTTTAGCTTTTTGAATATCCTTAGCCAAATTTCTGACTTCTGTATCTGTCAATTTTCCCATATTTTTAACATTACCTAAATTGACTGAATAGGGAATATCATAAGCTTTGACATAATAAATCATTGCTGAACTTGTTGTAATTAATTTTCGATTTTTATCGGGAATACTAGCTAGTCTTACTTTAATCCAATTATTGATTTGATTGATTTCTTGGGTGATTATTTTTGTATTTTTATTATAGATATTCTTATTTTTTGGTACTAGTTTAATTAAACTACTATTAATTATCTCCACCATTTTGATAGTATTATTTGGGTTATGCCAAACATGAGGTTCAACAATTTGTTTACCGTTTTTTCTAATTTTAATTAAATTTACACCGATAGTTTTAGCAACGGCAATTTTTGATTTAGGCTTTTTAATCTCTTCAATAATTTTAATTAAACCTGGTTCAAAATTATAACCATGATATAACACTAAACTAGCATTTTTAATAGCTTGATTATCTTCTGGCATGGGTTTATAATTTATAGGATTCATACCAGGAGGAATTAAACAAATCAGATTAATTGTATCTCCAGCAACTTGTTTTGTTAAATCGCAAATTACGCTATTAGTTGCTACAACAAAAGGCAAATTATTATTAATATTATTATTGGTGGTATTATATGGTGTACTAATAGTTTTATTTCCACATCCAAATAAACCCACCATTACGCCTAAAATGATAGTTTTCAATAAATGTGAAGATAGTCTTTTTTCTAACATGATTTATTTTAATTGATGAATATATTAACAACTCCAGAATTTGAACCTTCTAATTTTAATAATTATAGCAGTATGCAATTGAATGAGATACAGAATCTACAATAAAAGCCATACAGTAAGAGACTCTTAACTCCTGACTCATGCTATATATAAAGTAATCATGTAAGTTGCTACCAATTACCAATTACCAGCCTCAACGAGATAATTAGCAACTTGAGTTAATAAAGACACAGATTTACTGTGTCCCTAAAACATTGATTATTCTAATTTCTTAAATTCCCACCGTAGGTAATTTACCTTGTAATTTTTGTAAATTAGCTTGAACACAATTAGTGCAACTACAACCAGTTTGTTCGATTACAGAATGTGTGATGTTATTGATTTGCGGTGTAACTATATCAAGATTGGCTTGAGTAGATGTCACCACAATCATTTGCACAGCAGATGTAGATTTGAATTGGGAAGCGTGTGCTGGGTTAATTACCAATAGCAGAGATGCGAAAAACAGAGGAAAAGCCAGGAAAATCAGGTTGACTATTTTCATAATTCACATATAAACAGTTATTGCAGTTGTTAGTTGTCAATTATCAGAGAATTTTCCTACCAGTCAATACTTCTCGCACTTCCAGCATGGCTGAATAGGTGGGGAGAATGTGTAAAGTTTCATTTGCTGGTGTATGCTCTAGAGCAGTAGCGATCGCTTGCTGCAAATTTGACTCTACAATCAGATTGATGTCACTGTCCAGAGATTCCTGACTATAACGTAGACGTAAAGCCATATCATACACGCGATCGCCACTGACAATCAACGTTCCACCCCGTGCTACCAACTTTTCTGTATCCACATCCCAAATCCATGATACATCAGTACCATCAGGAGTCCTGTCATTCAACACCAATAAAGTCGTTTTATCGGTACTTTGAGTGACGACGCGGATAGTTTCATTTGTTCCCACAGGGTTTTTCGATAATAGAATCCGCACCCGTTTACCATTAATCACTAAATCTTCTGCACGACCAAAAGCAGCGTGAAAATTATTAATTCCATCCCTAATATTCACCTCATCAACTCCTAATGCTTGTGCTGCTGTAGCTGCTGCCAAAGTATTATATTTGTTATATAAACCCACAAGCATTTGTGGCCATTCCTGACTTAATAAAGCAGGTTGACTTTTAGTAAAACCACAACTAGGACAAGTAAAATCTCCCAAATGGGACAAATAAACCCCTTGATAATCTAAAGCATGACCACAGCTAGGACAATAAATAGAATCAACAGCATGAGGAATAGCTTCTAAATAATTTTCAGGCTCATTTAAACCAAAAAATAACACCTTTTGCGGTAACTGTTGACCCAAATAGGATAAAGTCGGATCATCAGCATTGGGAATAACTACTGTTGTTTCTGGTAAAGTAGCAATTACCTGAGTCCACCGCTTACTAATACTATCCACTTCCCCATATCTATCCAACTGGTCACGGAACAGATTTAAACAGAGAATAATTCGAGGTTTTAGCGGTTTTAAAACCTTGGGAACTATATTTTCATCAACTTCCAAAATTGCATAATCTACATTCAGATTTCCCAGCAGACTAGCATTATCTATTAAAGCCGTTGCTAACCCATTTTCCAGATTTGCACCCGTAGAATTATGGGCAATACGGAAACCATTCCGTTCTAAAATAGTGCATAACAGTAACGCCGTAGTAGTTTTCCCATTCGTCCCCGCAATGAGAATTACCCCATTTTTAACCTGCTGACTCAATAACTCCAAAATACGAGGTTCTATCCGTCGCGCAATCGAACCAGGTAAAACACTAGCTGCACCAAGACGCAATGACCGCACCAAAAACGTCACACTTTTAGCCATTGATACCGCAAAACCCAAGCGGAGTCTATCTATAACCTTTATTTTCTTACCCAGAGTCATGATTTATAAATAACCTATAATTGCCAAAAGAATTTTAACCCGTAATCCCAATTTTATGTGAAGCTGCACAGAATCATGAAATCCATAAATCCATCCGTCTTTATTTGCGTTTATCTGCGGTCAATTACTCTGGAAATCTGATTCTATAGAGTTTCATCTTAACCTGGTATAAGTTTAACTCATAAGGCTTACACATTGACAAAGTTTCTTGAATATGCAATGTGTATTTTATCTCTTGTAGGGTGCGTCAGACCCGATAAGTTAGTAAAAAACCGATTTCCTTTATCTGACGCACCCTACTCAATAAGTTATTTCCAAAGCCGAAAATACGGTTTTAGCTTTCTTCAGCAAGCCCTAACTAACAAATAATTTTTTCTCTGAAAACACCATGTAAAGGTTATCTTAAAAAATAGTGCGTGCGTGTGATTATTATCCAAACCAGTTAACATCAGTTCAGCACAAACTCACAAAAAATAGTAGCAAAGACAAGGTTTCTGTTAATGAATAGCATAAAGTGGCTTTTTTCACAAACTCAAATAATTACTAATTGGAAACGGTTAGTGTCGAAATGCTTATTGCTGCTTGTTTGCCTATTCGTAATTAGTATGCAGCCAGCATTAGCAGGTATTAAAGATGACCGATATGATGGCAATATTTTTGTAATTTATGCTGGTAATGGTTCTCTCGTTCCCCCCAAAGAAACTCTAGCACAGACATTAGCAGAACATAAACCAGCAATAGTGACATTCTACACTGATGACAGTAGCGATTGCAAAAAATATGCGCCGGTTGTTTCCGAGATGCAAGCATTCTATGGTCGCGCCACAGAAATCATTCCTGTCAGCGTTGATACTCTTTTAGCGGACAATACCTATCAACCCACAGAAGCGGGATATTACTATGGAGGAAGTGTTCCTCAAGTTGTAGTTTTTGACCAGTCAGGTAAGGTAATCTTGAACAAAAAAGGTCAAGTACCTTTTGAGGAAATAGACGACAAATTGAGAGAAATATTTGACTTATTACCCCGCACTGAGTCAGTCGAGTTAAAACGACGTTCACCAAGAGAATTCAGCAGTCAGTTAGAAGACCAATAGAATAGCTTAAGTCATACCCCATACCTCGTTCCCAGTCTCTGACTGGGAATGCTGTCACAGAGGCTCTGCCTCTATTATTATGGAAGGCAGAGCCTTCTGAATTCATTCCCATACAGAGTATGGGAACGAGAAAGGAACAAGAAAGGAGAAATACATTATTTCACCGAGAAAATTGCCGTTTTAAAGCTGTAAAAACTGGACAAGGGGCTGATGTTTGTAAATTCTCCGGTTTACTCCAAGTAAAAGGTGCTTTTTGAGCCGCAGACATCCATAAGAGTCTTTTGGCTCTAGTCATGGCAACATAAAGTAAACGATATTCTTCAGCAATTTTCAGGTATTTTGATTCTTCCCAGGCTTGGTTAATATCCGGTATGGGTTTTTTGTGAAGTCCGGCACGAATTTGGGCGCGGGCAACTTCTGATAAAGTAAAATCACCTAAAAACTGTCCTTGGGGGGGAATCCAAAAGCGTCCAGGAATTAAATTTTCATGGAGAAAAGGCAAAAATACATAATCCCAGTCTAGCCCTTTGGCTTTGTGCATGGTGATAATTGTTAATTGTCCGGCTTTGGTATATTGTGCTTCTACATTTTCTGGTTCTACAGATTCAAATCTTTCGGAATTGACAATTTCACTTAAAGTTGAGATCATTGCCCCCATAGAACTATTCCCAAAAATTTGCTGATTTACCCGTTCTGCAAGTTTATCCGCAGTGGCTAATTCGGCTTGATCATATTTTAAGGTTAAGGCCAAAAAAGAAATTATTTGATAAAATGGTAATTCTAAATAAGCCCTAAGTAAACTCCGACAAAGATGAGCGGCTTTTTGGACTATTTCTGTTTGGGGTGTGGCTAAAGGACCCGGATATAGAAATTCTTCAGGTAAACTAGCTAGAGTGTTAATATCTTGGGTAGGAATTAATTGTCGTTCTACAAGGACTTCTAAGGTAGCTTTGAGATAATCGGGGGAATGGGGGCGATCGCAAAACTGCAATAATGATAGAATTTCTTGAGGAACATGAGAACGGCGTTCTTTTTCTCCTACATCATAAAGTTTTATTTTATGTTCTTTACATATTGGTTCTAAAGCCGCAGCTAACCATCGTCCTTGGCGATTTTCTCTCACTAATATCGCTGCACAAGCTTGGGGATTTTCGGTAAATAACTCAATTACTCTTTGGGAAAGTAATTCAACTGTATGATGAATATCTCTAGGGGTATGAAGTTCTAAACCCTGTCCCACAGGTTGAGGATTGCCATTTTCTTGATTGACTGGTTGAATTTTCTGATTTCTAAATGGTGCTTGTCTATGTTGAGTTTTGGCAAAATCTTGATTATTAACCCATTCTAAAGCAAAGTTAGCTGCATCAATAATTATTTGCGTACTGCGCCCAGCTTGATCCATTTGGGCTAGTCTATCTTGAATTTGACAATCTTCGCAAAATTCCCGAAAATAAATCGGGTCAGCAGGTGTAAATGTAGAATTAATGGCTTGATTAGGATCACCAACTCTGATTAAATTCAAAGCTGATTTATCTAATTTATCTGCATATTCTTGACTAGCGAGTATTTCTAATAAATCTGTTTGTAAAGGACTAGAATCTTGAGCTTCGTCTTCAAAAACAGCAAAAACTTTATTTTGTTCAATGCGGCAGGTGCTAGGATTTCGCAAAACTTTTAAAGCCCCTAATATCATATCATCGTAATCAATAAAGTCTTGTAACTGCATGATTTTTTGATATTGTTCATATAATCCAGCGGCTATTCTTAAAATGTCATATTTATTATGAGTTTGTTCACTCCACTTTAATAAATCTGCTGGCGATATTCCCGAACTTTTGGCTTCATGAATCACCGTATAAGCTAAATCTGGTAATATTTCCGTTCGCAGCGCCGATTGACGACGGAGTTTTTCGGTTTCTTCTCCATCAAATTGCTTTCCTGCAAGTAAGCGTAGATAAATTTCTGGATAATTAGCAATCCATTGTTCTACTGCTGTGCGAATGAATTTATGACTTTGATTTGGTGTGATTAAAGTCGCATTTTCTAATTGTAAACCCGATAAATGAGGATGACGACTAGCAATAATTAAAGCTAAACCATGCAAAGTATAAACTGCAAATCCTGTTTGTGGTAAAGATAATTTTTTTAAGTTTTCCCGAATTTTAAGTTTAATATTAGCAGTGGCAGAACGGGTAAAAGTAACAACAATTAACTGTTTATAATCCTGATTACCAGTATTTAAATAATCCTCATATTGACAAGCAATGGCGATCGCTGCTGCTGCCGCCATCCCCGTAGATTTGCCCGCCCCAGGCACAGCAGACACAGCCAATGCTCCCCCTCTCCAATCCGCCATTTGTGTTTGTCCTGGGCGAAGCTGGGCGCGAATGGTGGCGATATTCTCTGTTAATTTAGTCAGTGGTGATTGGTCATTAGTCATTAGTTTTTATACAAGCTGTGTAATTTGATTTAAGTTAATATCCTCAATTAGAGGAGTAGGTTCATTACATCATACGGAGCGCTGGGCGATCGCTTCTCCTCCTAATTTTGCTAAACTAAAATAAACCTCACACCAGCAGGAGGACATAATGACTTTTACAACTGATGTCCAGGAAGATCCAGACTTACGCCCTTACCCAGAAACCTCTCTTCCAGATCATACCCAACTACCAGAGTCGGACGGTACATTTGTGAAAAATTGGCAAGAACATCCCCAAAGTATTCTACTAACTGATTCTATCAAACCAGTATTACAAAAACTTTATCCTGATAGTCAATATTTTATTGGACAAGATTTAGGCATTTATTGGCGTATTACTGAACCACCTGAGAAAGGTGCAGAAGCACCAGACTGGTTCTATGTTCCCAGTGTACCACCTACCTTAAATGGTAAAACCCGACGCTCCTATGTCCTTTGGCAAGAATTTATTGCTCCATCAATTGTTTTAGAATTTGTTTCGGGGAATGGTGCAGAAGAACGAGATAAAACTCCGTGGAAAGGTAAATTTTGGATTTATGAGCAGGTAGTTCGTACTCCTTTTTACGGCATTTATGAAGTTAATAAAGCCAGTATAGAAGTTTATGAATTAATTGGTGGAAAATATCAGTTATTGTCAGCAAATGAAAGGGGACATTATTCAATTACAACTATGGGTGTGGAGTTAGGTTTATGGCAAGGAGAATATCAGAATGCAGAATTACCCTGGTTGCGGTGGTGGGATTTGCAAGGTAATTTGTTGTTAACCGGTGAAGAAAGAGCCGAACAGGAAACACAAAGAGCAAATCGGTTGACTGCACAATTACGGGCTTTGGGAATTGAACCGGAAGCGTAATATTAAATTTAGGATTTACGAGTCACGGAATAACGATAACGGGCGTTGCTGATTTCGGGTATGATTTTTATTTATTAGCGATCGCTAAACTATTACATGGCCAATACTTCAGATTATTAGATTTTTATTTTCATACCTTGATTCAGCAACGCCCGATAACGAACCACAGAGGCAGGGAGAACACGGAGAAATGAGGATTTGAGGAATATTTTGCGTAAGTCCTGAAGTTAGAAGTTAAATATGCGTAGTGATTTTATATTATATGGAAGGTCTCTACAATCTTTACCTCCAAATGTCTATTTACTATCTATCAAACCGGCTTCAAAAGTTGGTGTACTATCCATCCTAAACCTAAGCCGATATTGGAAGTGCCAGCCAAAATTAGAAAAGTATGAAACTTGCTAAAGGATTTTCCTAATTTATCCATAACCATAACTACAGCCCCAGCCACAACCCAATTCCCAGCCCCAGCCAAAGCCCCAGCCCAAACCACACCGAAAGTCCCAGTCACAACCACAGCCACAACTACAACTACAGCCATAACCCAAGTTACAACTACAGCCACAGCCACATCCACAGCCATAGTCATAGCCCAAGCTACAACTACAGCCGAAAGCGAAAACGGAGCATTAACGGCAGTTAGGATGTAGCCCATTAGGGAATAAAGCAATAATAATATAGTCAATGAAACCCAAGGAACTTTTCTAGCTGGTTTATCGCTAATAGTTTCTTTCTCTATCGTAGGTTCAGGATAAACAACTTCTTTTTTGTAAATATCCTCAACTGGAGGTGGAAATGTTACTGTTGGATTTTTTGCCTCTGTATTAAACTTGTAGCTTAATATTTCTAGCCATGACTGCATAGAATGAGGACGGTCTTTTGCCTCCAAAGCCATACCATAGAGAATTGCTCTATTTAATCCATCACTGATACTAGAAATAATCTTTTGCGGTGGAATTAGCGGCTCATTATCAAGTTTACGAGCTAAAGAATTTGTGGGCTTTTTACCAGTTACCCCAAAATAAAAACTAGCAGCGAGACAGTAAACATCTACCCTTGGATCTCTACTTCCTTTATATCTTTGTTCATAAGGGGCAAATCCATCATTAGCTGCCTTATCCGTCGAACTTTGAGTTGCAGGAATTATTTGTTTAGCAATACCAAAATCAATTAAAACAGCCTTACCATTACTTCGCAGCATAATGTTTCCAGGGTGGGCATCTCTGTGTACTAAACCTGCTTGATGCACTACCATTAGAGCTTGCCCTATTTGGCGAATATAAGTTACAATCTCTGCTGCTGGTAATGCTCCCCTACGCTTGACAGCCTGAAACAAATTTTCCCCCGGTACAAACTCCATGACTAGACAATGGGTGTTACCTTCCTGAAATAGTTCAATTACGCCCACGATATGAGGGTGAGGCTCTTGAGATAAACGTGCTAGTGTCCGCCCTTCTGCAATAAATCTTTCTATATACTTGTCATACTCTGGATCATGGTTCAGATATTCATTAGGTGTCTTGATGACAACTGGCCGATTGAGGTTCACCTGTAATGCCTTGTAAGTAATGCCAAATCCTCCTTGTCCGAGAATCTGCTCAATTACATATTTACCACCCTGCAATTCCTGTCCTATTCCCCAGGTCATGAATACCTCTGATTTAAATATTTATTTTCATCCCACCACCTGAGAAAAGTTTACATGATTCTACGGTTTATTGGTAGCCGTAGGACTGGGAGATTGTGATGGTGTACTGGTAGGTGGAGATGGTTTAAAAATAGGAATCCAGCCAACTATACCTGAGAGTAATGTCCCAATAGCAGCAATTCCAGCTATAACCAATGTCCAGAACTGGATGTTTTTATCCCAACTCCAATCAAGTATAGGCTTTGGTTTTTTTTCAGTTCCACCTAAAGAGTCAAGCCATTTTTTTACTGATTGCGATCGCTCTTGGGGATTTAGTTTCATCCCTGTTAAAATTTCTTGGTTAATGCGATCGCTAATTTTGGGATTAATTTCTTTTGGTTCTTGTAAATGAATATTATCCAGTTTACGTTTGAGAGCATCTACAGGAATTTTTCCAGTCAAAAGCACATAAAGAGTTGCAGCCAAAGAATAAATATCACTGGCTTGAGTTGGTTTAGTGCCTTTAACATAAAGCTCAGGAGATGTAAATCCAGGGGCATTTTCTTCGGCTCGTCGCGTGGTTAATTCATGGTCAAAATCTAGAGCCAAATCAAAATCAATGAGTACAGCTTCAGGTTTTCCCCCACGCAAAATAATATTTTCTGGTTGCACATCTCCATGAATCAAGTTATTGTCATGTACAACTGTCAAAGCTTCCCCAATTTGCCGAATGTAAACTAATGCTTCTTGTTCAGGAAGTTGTAGTTGGTCACGTTCAGCTAAGTTTAATCCGGCCACATATTCCATTACCAAACAGGAAGACTCTGCTTCTTTAAAAGGTTCGGAAAATTTAACAATATGTTGATGCTGACAGCGCGTAAGTTTGACTGCTTCTTGCAAAAACATCGTTTCTAGCCGTTCCCGATCTGATTGATTCAGGGATGTGAGTAAATTAATATCTAAGGTTTTGATAATTTGGCGATCGCTATTTTTATTTTTAACCAAATAAGTAATCCCGAAGCGTCCCCTTCTTAATTCTTTCTCAACGGTGTATTTTCCACCTTGCAACTGATCACCTGCTACCCAAGCCATTTTTGCAACTCCCCAATTACTTGGATTAATTTTCGCACAAAAAGCTTGTGTAGTCTCTATATAGGGCTTGCTGAATAAAGCTAAAACTTTTTAATAAGAGAGTGTTGGTTTCCGACCTGTTCCCTTCTCTCTCTACGAGACGCTACACGAACGAGCTACGCACATTAGTCAGGGAACTGTAGTCAACTCACGCCCCATTCATCCCCCGCTCCTAAGAGTGAGCGGGGGGCTTCTGTCGGGAAAGCTAACTACATTATTCGTCAATCTGCCAAGCATCCTTGGTATATTCTTCATCAAGGACTTTCTTGGGACGGACTAAGACAATCATTTTTCCTAACAGGGGAATTGCTGGTGCGGTTTCAAACCATTGAAAGTCAATACTATCGCCGTTTTCAAACACAAAGTAATTGGAAATATCCCATTCTCGTTGAGCGCGATCTATGACGATCATGATCGGTTCAACTTTGTTTTGATGGGGGTTGGGGAAAATATCGCTATTACCAATGACAACTACAGGATCTTCTGCATTTAGTAGCACTTTCCAGCCCGGTAAGGCTACCCAAGCTTGTTCTCCGGCAAATTTAACAATCCGAAATGGTTGAATTTCGGTAATAAATGGTACAGCTTTTAATTCCTGTGATGTTAATGGTAATTCACCTACAACTGGTAAAATCCGGGGTAAATCTTCATCAATTTCTAGACGATAAAATGGTAAAATCGGCGGTGCTACTTTAGCCGTAACGCTAAAATCCATTAACAGTTGTTCTAGTTGTTTTCTGGCTGTTTCGGAATGAGCAAAGCGTAAGCCCTTGGCAATTAAGCGCGATCGCTCGGATAAGTCAGATTTTTGTTTAGCATATTTCCAGGATTGATAGGCGATCGCATCTCCTGGATGTTTACTAAAACCTTCGGGTAAAGTAGGAAACCAAGAATAGTCTTTCACTGCTTTGGCTATATCCCTGACTACATCGGCATCAAGTTTGTATTGATATGTCAAATCCGCAGTCGTGGCTCGGTCTTCTTGGGTTAATCCACGCAATTCATATAAGACATCACTACTCTTGGTGCTATAATATGCCAATGTTGCCGATGATGAGCCACATTTTTCCATAGAATTATAAACCTGAGAGCCAACAATTACCTGATTTTGTTGAATTGGTTCAAATCCAGTGGCTTCAAAGATGTCTTGGGGATTGTAACCATTTTTTTGCAGGTAGGCGATCGCCTGTCCCCATTCTACCCAAGTCCCCTGTTTTTGTCTCAGCTTAACTAATAATTCTGTGGCTGTTTCTTCGTCAGGATTTGGCAAATTGGGCTGTATTTCGGTCATAATTAAAGGATGCGTCTTAAAAAGTTAATACTGTCTGATGAGCGTGAAGAAATGTAAAGCTAGAAAACTATCTTCTTCTCTTATGTGTATTTTGACTTATTACTCATGAAAATAGTCAGAAAAAATAAGTGAGATATATAGTTGTAGAATTAGTGTATCAAAGAAATTTGCATCTCATTTGAGTTTTCAGCGCTATTCTTAACATCATACAGATAGAAAATATAACAAAATAGCAGCTAACACGGATATATTTATGGATAAACCCAATTTTGAATCTAACCAAGTTCGCCGTCAACGCCTAACCCCTGAAAGTGCCAAAAAACTTAATGTTCCCTATTCCCTCAACAAATGAGTAACGAAGTCCGCGCTATATTTAATCGTATTGCTCCCGTTTATGACCAACTTAACGATCAATTAAGCTTGGGACAACACCGCATTTGGAAAGAAATGACAGTCAAATGGAGCGCAGCTAAACCTGGTGATACTGGCTTAGATTTGTGTTGCGGTAGTGGGGATTTAACTTTTCGGTTAGCACGTCATGTAGGGAAAATAGGCAAAGTTTATGGAGTAGATTTTTCTGCTAACTTACTAAATACTGCTCAAGAACGCTGCAAAAATTACTATCCCCAACCTCCTATTAATTGGATAGAAGCAGATGTATTAAATTTACCTTTTGATAATAATTATTTTGACACAGCCACGATGGGGTATGGATTAAGAAATGTTAAAGATATTCCCGGTAGTCTCAAAGAAATACACCGTGTTCTCAAACCAGGTGCGAAAGCCGCAATTTTAGACTTTCATCGTCCCGACAATCAACAGTACCGCGCTGTGCAACAGTGGTACTTGGATAATCTGGTAGTTCCCATAGCTACTAATCTAGGCTTAAAAGACGAATATGCTTATATTAGCCCTAGTTTAGACCGATTTCCCACTGGGAAGGAGCAAATAGAGTTAGCTCTTGAAGCCGGTTTTATAAATGCCACACATTACCCCATTGCTAACGGTATGATGGGAGTATTAGTAGTAATTAGGTGATTGGTAATTGGTGATTGGTGATTGAAATTAGGATATAAGAAACAAAATAAATGTTTTCTTTAATATCCCTGATCTAATCCATTACAAATTACGAATTACGAATTACGAATTACAAATTACCCATTACCTAATCCAAAAGCCTGTGGATTTGTCTAGAATTCTATTATATATCTCTCCCCCCATTCTGGGTGGATTAATTGGCTATTATACCAACGACATAGCCATAAAAATGTTATTTCGTCCCTATAAAGCCGTTTATATTTTTGGACGAAAAGTACCGTTTACTCCTGGTTTAATTCCTAGTAATCAGGAACGGTTAGGACAGAATATTGCTAATGCGATTATGAAATCGCTACTGACTCCAGAAGAAATGCAAAATCTGGCGCGGAAACTCCTACAACCTGAACGATTACAAGGTGGAATTCTCTGGTTATTACGTCTGGTAGTTGATCAAGTTAAAGGTGATAAAAACCCTCGTAGCACTAAAATTTTAGCTGGTATTTTACGGGATTTATTAGGTGAATCTTTACCGCGTCTCTTGAAGGTTTTGGCGAGAAAAGAAACATTTTTAGAAACCCAAGTTAACCAAATATTTGACAAAGTATTACTAGAATTTCAACTCAGTGATGAACAATCTATCCGGTTAGCTGATTGGTTGCTAGAGGTGGTTTTACCTTCAGATAGATTACGACAAGTTATTATTGATTTTTTAACAGATCGGACAATTCAAACTATTGATGAAAGCTTTCGAGAAAAAACCAGTGGTACTTATTGGGTAGTGGCAAATTTGTTTGGGTTGAAAAATACTTTAACTCGATTACGGACATTTTGCTTAGATGAGAAAGAAGCAACTAACAAGCGATTGCAAGAATTAATCAAAGATTTAAAAATGCGCGATCGCATTAAGGAATTGTTACAAAATTTATCTTTACAAAATCTCCCCGTTGGTACAGTGCGTCAACTGCGAAAAACGATTCGAGATAGTGTGCGTCAATATCTGCAAAATAGTGGTGGTGATTTGCTCAAAGAATTAACAGAATCGGCTGATTGGGAAAGGATTTCTATTGTTTTACTAAATCGCTTAAGTAGTTCAGCCGTTGTTAACACTTCTTTAGAAGTTGTGGCGCGGGATTTGGCATTAATTTTAGAAAAGTATCTAGAAAAAGATTTAGAGGTGATTGTTGCTCAAGCAATTCCTGTTTTATCTATAGATCAAGTAATTGTAGAACGAGTCAAAGCTACTTCCCCCGCTGAGTTAGAAGATGCAATTGAGGGAATTGTCAGAAATGAATTACAAGCAATTGTCACTTTGGGTGGTATTTTAGGTTTTGTTGTTGGTTTTTTACAAGTAGGATTTTTATTTTTGAGTCAATCTATGTAATTGGTGATTGGTGATTGGTAATTTCTACTAATAATACGTTATTCCGTGTTTTCTATCTTGAAGGGGTAACTATAGCTACATTATTTCATTTATAATAAATCAAGCAAAAATGGTATACTATGTACTCGATGCTTCTCGCGGGATCATAAGCACGGCCTTTTTTTAGTCAACCCAATATTTGATATGCAGTTAGAAGAAATTTTATCGGAACTAGAAAACAATACTGGAGTATTTCCTCGTCTAGCTGTGGAGAGAGCTATTGCAGAACAGGAAGCTATTACTCCTTTGTTGTTAGCAACCTTGGAAGAATGCAAAAACAATCTAGAGGAATTACTTGAGGAAGAAGCATATATCTTGCATCTTTATGCTTTATATTTATTAGCACAATTTAGAGAAGCTAAAGCTTATCCGCTAATTATTGACTTTTTTTCAATTCCGGGGGATATCACACTAGATTTCACTGGAGATGTAGTCACTGAAGATTTACCAAGAATTCTGGCTTGTGTTTGTCATGGAAATATTGAGCCAATTAAGCAACTAATAGAAAATCAAGAAGCTAATGAATATGTTAGAGATGCTGCTCTACAATCATTAGTTGTTCTCGTTGTTCAAGGAATTCTTCCTAGAGAGCAGGTTATTCAATATTATGATGAACTTTTTTCAACTAAATTTGCAAATGAACCTGCTGATTCCTTTGTTTGGACTCATTTAGTAGTTAATAGTACGGATATTTGTCCTATTGAATTAAAGCATCATATTGACAAACTTTATGAACAGGATGTAATTGATAGGTGGTTTATAAGTCAAAAGAATGTACATGATGCTATTGAAATGGGTGTAGAAGCTGCCTTAGCTAAACTGCAAAAGAAGCAACGTTATTCTTGGATTGATGATACTGTATCAGAAATGGAATGTTGGGCTTGTTTTCGAGCTAATACAGATAATAAAAGGGATATGTCGTCGCTATTAAAAAACTTTAAGTCATCAAATAAAAACTATGTTTCCCCCATTGCTTTGGAAAGAGTTGATGGTTTCTCAAGAACAAATATAGATAAAGATAAAGATAAAGATAAAGCTAAAGCTAATAAAAAGAAAAAAATGCAGAAAGAGTCTCGAAAGAAAAATCGTTCTCAGAAAAAGTAATTTCCCAAAGGAGTATTTGGGAGATTTAAAATACAAGAACCCCACCCCCAGCCCCCTCCTCGCTTGCGGGGAGGGGGCTATAATTTATTCGGCGTTGCTGATAGCCTGCGTGGCGAAGCCATATTGAGGTATGAAATTCCCAAATTGAATCTTTAAAACTCTTACCTTTGCGTGAGACTGAAATTCATACCCTTAATCAGCAACGCCATTTATTCTTAGAGGATGGGGCTATAATATAATATATCCTTTAATAGTATGAACCTGTTTTCCGGTGGTTAATAGCAGTCATAGCATCCGGCTTGAGTAATTTACCGTTGTCAACAGTTGCATAAATTACCCAATGATCACCGCATTCTAGGCGCTGTTGTACCAAACATTCTAGATATGCACAAGCTTCTGTTAAAATGGTACAACCATTATCGGCTTCCGCTGTGGGAAAGTTAGCAAATCTATCTTCTCCAGGTTTAAAACTTTTGCGGAAATGTTTCATGTATTCCACATGAACACCTTCAGGAAGGATATTCAAGACAAATTTACCACCAGGATATAATAGTGATTCGACTGCTCGCTCTTTGGCGATCGCTACAGTAATTCCCGGTGGATTAAAAGTAGCCTGAGATACCCAAGCGCCCATCATGCCTGTCGAAAATTCTCCCTGTTTGGCAGCAATGACACAGACAGAACCAATAATCCTACCTACAGCTTGTTCTGTGGGGGTTGCAGCTTGTTGAGGAACGCGCACTTTCTTGGCTTTTCGCAAACTTTGAGCAAAGTCTGTACCGACTTCTTCGCAATATTTGAGAGTGACTTCATCTGGTTTAAATTTGACTTTCAAGGTATCAAAACCGAAACGATAGCCAGCGTCTCGGAGTTTGCATTCTACCAAGTCTAAAGCTTCACCACTCCAACCGTAAGAACCAAATACTCCCGCAGGTTTGGTATTATCACCTGTAGAAAGAACAATCCCTAATGCGGTATGAATAGGCGTAGGTGCGTGTCCACCTATGGTAGGAGTACCAATGATAAAACCATCTGCTTGTTCTAAGCTGGTGCGGATTTCGTCAGCGGTCGCAAATTCACAGTTCACAGATTTAACCGCAACACCACCTTTGGTTAATCCTAACGCCATTGCTTGTGCTAAGGTCGCAGTGTTACCATAAGCGGAAGCATAGAGAAGTGCTACGGATATTTCTCGATCTTTTTGAGCGCGACTCCACTCAGCGTAAGATTTGGTTAGTTCGATTAAACTGGTGCGTACCAGGGGTCCATGACCGACAGCATACATTCTTACCTGTAAATCGGAGATTTTCTCCAAAGCTGATTCCACATGAGTTGCATGAGGAGCCATCAGGCAATTAAAGTAATAACGTTGGTCTTCTTTGAAAGTTTCCCAATGATCATCAAATACTTCTTCACCGCAGATATGAGCGCCAAATAGCTTATCTGTAAAAAGAATTTGGGTTTGTTGGTCATAGGTACAAAGTGCTTCAGGCCAGCGGGGACTAGGTGTAGGTAAGAATTTCAAGACATGACCTTTACCTAAATCGAGGGTTTCTTTCCCCCGCATGACGAGAACTTTGATATCTTGGTCGGTGAAAGCAGCGCGTAAATTATTAGCAGCAGGAAGAGAACAAACAAAGGTAATTTGGGGTGCGATCGCTAAAATTGCTTTTAAAGTAGGAATACGATTGGGGTTAAAATGTCCCAAAATTACATAATCCAACTTTTGGACATTGATAGTTTTTTGTAATGCTTCCAGATAAATTTCTGTAAATCCTTCTGCTGGAGCGTCTGTTAATGCAGTTTTATCGGCTTCTATTAAATAGCTATTGGAAGTAGTTCCCCGTTCTAGAGCATATTCAATTTCAAACCGCAACCGGGACTTACTACGCGATCGCATTACTTTTGTGTTGGTAGCAATTGGTAGTATTTGTACGTCCCTTGGTCTAGAATCGCTCATGGATACTTGCTGGGTCGAAAAAACTTGAGAAACCCAATTTTTAGCCGATTCAACAGCGTTAGAAAATGAATCTGGAAGTGTCATAGTTATTATGAAAGATGGTTAGTTAATAATTAGGTAATAGGGAACAGGGAACAGGGAACAGGGAACAGGGAACAGGTAGAGAAGAGGGTAATCACCAATTACCTATTACCTATTACCTATTAATAGTAATTTCCTACTTTGCGATGACGAACTGCGGTAATTCCATCAGGTTTGGAAACTTTTCCATCTTCAACTGTGCAGTATAAAATCCAGTGATCACTACATTCCATACTATTAACAACTTCACATTCCATGTATGCGAGTGCGTCAGTCAAAATGGGTGAACCGTTTTTAGCTCTTTGGGTTTTTACGTCTGCAAATCTATCAACACCGGGATTTAAACGTTTGAGAAAATGCTTTTTCAGGTCTTGATAGTTTCCTTCTTCAAGAACATTAAGAACAAAGCGATCTCCTACGTGCAATAAACTATCTAAAGCGCGATCTTTAGCTACAGCAATGGTAAAACCTAAAGGCTGTAAACTGGCTTGTGTTACCCAAGAAGCGATCATTGCGCCGCTAATATCGCCTTTTTTGGCAGTGACAATATACAAACCATTACTAATTCTTCCCAACGCTTTTTCCATGTTCACGTCGAGAGATTTGATTTGTTTAATATTGCGTTCCCGGACTAACAATTGTCCCAAACCATTGCCGGCTTCTGTAAATTGTTTATAGGTGGAATCTGTGGGAGTTTCTTTAATACGAATAGCGGGAAAAGCTTCCTTAATACCTAAATCAATAAATTTGCGTCTGAGAGTATCAATGGGTTCATCATCGCCACCATAGGACTCAAATAAACCCACAACTTGCTTATTTTTAGCAACTGCTAATAAAGAACTAATTGCGGCTTGTGCTTTAATTGCACTAGTAGAAGGCATCCCCACAATTAAACCAGATGCGCGACCGGCTAATTCTTGAATTTCTTGACTTTCTGCGGTGTTTAAATCCAATACTTCCACACCAACACCAGCTTTTTGCAAACCATCGCCAATGGCGTGTGCTATGCGATCGCTATATCCATAACCAGAGACATAAAACAAACCCACAGTAGTTTCTGTTTTTGCTTGTTTTTGACTCCAATTATGATAATATTCAGTGAGAACATCGAGGTTATGATGTAGTAAAGGTCCGTGTCCATTGGCAATAATTTTAATTTCACCAAGTTCACCCATTCTCTTCATTGCATTCAGCAAAGAACGAGCATTTGGACCCATTAAGCAATCATAATAAAAGCGAAAATCAGCTTCAATTGCTTCTAAATCTTCGTCGAAAGTGCGATCATCACAGTAGTGCATTCCAAAGGCATCACAAGTGTAGAGAACTTGGGTTTTGCGATCAAAGCTAAAAATAGTATCTGGCCAGTGTAAATTCGGCGCACTGACAAATTCCATTTCATGACCTTGACCAATTTTGATGCGATCGCCACTTTTGACAATTCGCTTAGAAAAAGGTTCATGTACCAAACCTTCCAAAAATTGCAAAGCCACTTTAGAAGCTAAAACAGTCGCTCTTGGTGCTAACTGTAAAATATCTTCGACTAAGCCACTATGATCAGGTTCAGTATGGCTAACAATGATATAATCAATAGTCTTAGGATTAACTAAACCCTTAAGAGTTTCTAAATAAAGTTCACGAAACTTCTGGTGAGAAGTATCAATTAAAACTGTTTGTTCACCTCTAATTAAATATGAATTATAGGTTGTACCATTTTGTAAACCAAATTCAATATCAAAACGATCCCGATCCCAGTCTAGAGAACGAATCGCAGTAGTGTTAGGGGCAATTTCTACAGTTTGTATAGTTAATCGGTTCTGAACGTTCTCTGAGATAGCTACCATTATTTCACAAGAGCAAATAAATAAACAATCATTTCTTCTGCCCCCCATTGTCGCTATTATTTTTTTTTAAAGCTGTAATGAAAAGTATATTTCGGAAAATTAAAGTTGTGATCACAGATACAGTTTTTACGTAACCATTCAGCCATTAGCTATCAGCAAGAATTGAATTGATCAGCATTCTGAATATTAATTACAAAAAGGCAGGAGTTAAGAGGCAGAGGGGCAGAAGCTTATGAGTATAAATTAAAACTTTGGTTTTGTGTTTACTTTTAAATCTTCATAATTTATGTTTAAACTTTACTATTACTTGATATGTATTTTATAACTTTCATTTAATATGATAAAAGGACATTATTTATGTCACCATGAAGGCGTTTTATACGAAGAGTGCATAAGTAAATTTTATTGGCATACTATGATTACAACAGCGGCAGATTCTAAAAATTGGCTGCAAGGAAGCCGTTATAGTAATCGGGGAAGTATTTATTTGTTTGCTCCGATGGTTAACTTCAATGTGATGGCGGAAGTTGGAGACACTCCACCCTAATTGGCGGTGTTGTACTTGCTGGGAAATTTAATGAATGATTCAACAATTACATCTTAATAGTAGTGAGAAAATTTCACACCTATTTTGACATAGCGTAATAGATGTCATTGAAGTGAAATAAATACTTTGATATTTGGTAACTAAATTACTGAATGATAATCTCTTATCAAATTATTAACTTATACACAGCAATAGTTAGAAATTTGATGTTGCATCAAAGCCTTTAGCTTCAGTATTTATGAGTTCCAAATATAAAAAAAGTATTCACTCTAATTTTCAAACAAGTACATACAGCGTATTGCAGAGTTTGCTGGCAAATCAATACAGCATCTTTTGTATAGCAATTTATAACAATTAAATAACCTCTATTTAAGATAATAGGAGATTAGTTGCATGACTCAAATGATCGAAAAATCTGCCGAAAAGAGACTTCATCTTCCTTATTTAGACGGATTGAGGGGATTAGCGTCTTTATATATTGTCCTCGTACATATTGAACCATCAATTGAAGGGCAATTGCCTATAATGTGGTCATTATTTGGAGAAACCATGAAATATGGTGCATTTAGTGTTGTCATTTTCATTGTTCTTTCTGGTTATGTTTTGATGCTGCCAGTAGCGCGTTCTGAAAATGGTCAGTTATCAGGAAGTTTCATGAATTATATTAAGAAGCGATCGCGGCGAATTTTACCACCCTACTATATAACACTGTTGATCTGTTTACTATTAACAACAATTATCTTGGGTTTAGAAAAATTTACCGATTTTCAATGGAATGCAGAAGCAGGACTAGGAGCATTTTCTCCCAGATTTTCTTTTATGGATGTATTGCTTAAACTACTCCTAGTTCATAATCTTGACAGTAACTCATATCTAACTATTAACCCACCCATGTGGACTGTCGCCACAGAATGGCAAATATACTTTTTATTTCCGCTATTTTTATTACCTATATGGCGACAGTTGGGATTATTTGGGGTTGTGATTATTACCTTTTTAATTGGTTTAACTCCTATATATTTGTTGAATGGATTACTTGAATCAGCAAATCCTTGGTTTTTATGTATATTCTGTTTAGGAATGGCAGCAGCAGATATTGGATTTTCCCAAAAACCCAAGTTAGTAGCCCTCAGAAATTCTTTACCTTGGGGTTGGTTATCCATTATCTTTACCTGTATTGCTGTCATCACTGAATGGCGACGGATAGGACTGCATATATGGATTAATCAAACTTTTGCTGGTCTGGCATTTGCCTGTCTATTTATTTCCTTAACCAAGTCAATAATAGAAGACAAAAAACCATCTTTAATCTTACAGATATTACAACATCCTTTAGCGATCGCCCTGGGGACATTTTCCTATAGTCTCTATCTCACTCATGGACCAGTCTTAGTTTTGGTGCGTTACTGCCTGTTTTACCTGCCAATCTCACCAGATATGTTTGCAGCCGGATGTTATTTACTAGGTACAGTAATGTCACTCATTATCGCTTACTGGTTTTACTTATACTTTGAGCGGCCATTTATGTCCAATTTTTTGAAAAAGCGAAAAATCAAAGATGCCGTGATTTAACAAAAGCCTCAATTAATACTTGGTTTAAAAATACCTGATTGTTTGCCTTAGTCCACCCAGGTGGACTTTGTTTGTGTAGTAGCGACTTCTAGTCGCCCCATATTTTTATATTTTCTTTGCCGAGATTAACATTTCCATGATATTGTAAAAATTAATAATCAAACCCTAGCACAGCACGGCGTAAATAAATCAACTATTCTTAATCGCCAAAAAGCTTGCCCAATATTGCTTTTGACTTTTGACGAACGCCTTGCGGTACTAGTGAGATGTTAAGACCAGAAAAGCTTTTAACCATTAATACACAAAGAAACTGTCCACCTTGAAGATTTAGTGACAACTCTCAGGGTAGAGGTAAGCGCATCAAGTTTCTAAATATGGCTTTAGGTGATTAACCTTGTCTAAATTTGCTGCCAAGATAAATCAATTAAAAATTAATAATTAAAAATTTAAAAAAGCTTGTGTAATCTGCTTTTTTAATTTTGCTATTTACTACTATTTGTGTTTGAAAATAGCTAAATATTTCCGTGTAGGTAATTCTGTAACCGCAAAGAATTACGAATTATTAATGACGGAATTATATAGACAAGTGGGATACTTTGAGTACAAATGATGCACTGAAAATTTTATTTTCATGAAAACGTGAGGAGGAAACTTGAACGGAACAATTTTGAAGCGGGAATGGTTTTTTAACACCCAGCGAGACATTATGGCGGGTGCTGTGGTAGGACTAGCTTTGATTCCCGAAGCGATCGCTTTTTCAATTATTGCCAGAGTAGATCCCAAAGTTGGGCTGTATGCCTCATTTATTAATTGCCATTTTATTTTTACAAGATTGGGTGAAGCAAATGCCCATGGCCGCCTTAGTTGCTGTCATGATTATGGTATCAATCGGGACATTTCGCTGGTCATCCATCAAAAATATTTTGACACTCAAGGAGGGGCAGTCTCTAACTTGCCAAGCAATGCACGAACGATTATCCAAAAAATTGCAGGAAATAGAAGATAACATTCGACAACTTCAGAAATCTGAAGATGCCGATCCCAATCATGAATGTGTCATTTTAGAAAAGGTGGAATAAATCATGTTGAAAGTTGAAATTCTCGGTACAGGTTGCAAGAAATGTCATCAACTAGAAGCCAATGTGCAAGAGGCAATTACTACTCTTAAACTAGATGCTGAAGTCAGACAGATTACAGATCCAATTGCAATCGCTCAACGGGGTGTGATGAAAAGGCTTTAGGAATTAATAATCACTAATTATCAAATCAGTCCACTTTAACGGTAAACTCATATATTGCAGATCCCGGACTTCTCAAAGAAGTCGGGGATCTAAATCAATCTCAATCCAAAATGTTTACCCTCATGACTGGAGAATTAAGACTTTGGGTATAGAACTACGCAGTTTCGTATTTCTAGACAATCTGCAACCTCAACACGCCGCATACATGGGAACAGTAGCCCAGGGTTTCTTACCATTACCGGGGGATACATCCCTATGGATTGAAATTTCCCCTGGTATCGAAATCAACAAGATTACCGACGTAGCCCTGAAATCCGCTTCCGTTCGTCCTGGAGTACAAGTAGTAGAACGGCTATACGGACTATTAGAAGTGCATTCTGGCTCTCAAGGGGAAACACGAGCCGCTGGAGATGCGATTTTGGCATTTTTAGGCGTAAAAAAAGAGGAATGTCTCAAACCTCGTGTAGTTTCTAGCCAAATTATCCGCAATATTGACGCTTACCAAACCCAACTTATTAACCGTACCCGTCGAGGACAACTGCTACTAGCAGGACAAACCCTCTATGTATTGGAAGTTGAACCAGCCGCTTATGCAGCACTAGCAGCTAATGAAGCAGAAAAAGCAGCGCAAATTAACATCCTCGAAGTTCAAGCTGTCGGTAGTTTTGGCAGACTTTATTTAGGTGGCTCAGAACAGGATATTTTAGCAGGAGCAGCGGGCGCTTTAGCCGCAATTGAAAACTCACCTGGAAGGGAAAATCCCCAAGGTAAGCGTAACGAATAAGGAACAAGATTGACGCAACTAACATATTAGTAGGGTGCGTCAGATGTTAAAAATCTGTTTATTCTTACCCCATAATCAAGTCTGACGCACCCTACAAGAAATATTAAGTGTGAAACTTGCATAAGTCCTAAAGGAGCAAAAAATGGCAAATCAACAACATCTCAATGTATTACGTTCAGGAGCAGTTACTTGGATAGAATGGAGAAACAAAAATCCCCAAGTTGACATTGATCTTAGCGGTGCAAATTTACTAGGAGAAAACCTCCGAGGAGCAAATCTCCAAGGGGTAAATTTGAATAAAGTCAATTTAGCTCATGCTTTATTAGTACGAACTAATTTTAGTCATGCTAATCTCAGTAATGCTATTTTTTATCAAGCCAAGTTAATAGAAGCTAACTTGAGTCAAGCTAATTTGAGTATTGCTAATTTGAGTGGGGCAATTTTAAGCCAGGCTAATTTAAGTTTTGGCAACTTTATTGGTGCTGATTTCAGTGGTGCAAATCTGGAAAATACTATGATTACAGATGCTAATTTAATTGGTACAGATTTCCAAAATGCTAATCTAAAAAATGCTGATTTAGCCGCAGCCCAACTTATTCGCAGTAATTTAAGTTTTGCAACTTTGATGGCAGTTAATTTAATTACTGCCAACTTGAGTGAAGCAAATTTATATGAAGCAGAATTAATGACTGCTCAACTTTATCAAGCCAACCTACATAAGGCTAATTTAACAAAAGCTCATTTAGGAAACGCATTTTTATCGAAAGCTAATTTGAGTGAAGCTAATTTAACGGAAGCTGATTTAAGTTGGGCAAATTTGAAAGGTGCGAATTTAGCAGGAGCAAATTTAAAAGGTGCAAATATTCGCGGTGCAAATTTTCAGGGAGCAAATCTAAAAGGGACGATTTTAGAGAATAAGTTAGAATTATTAACACCAAAGAAATGCAATTAATGGTAACGAGGTAATATGTTAAAATAAAATCAACTGTAACACACCAAGTTGATAATATGAATGCTCATAAAATCGAAACGTCCTTAACTGAAGATGGAACTTTAGTGTTAAAAGGTTTACCTTTCCATGCTGGTGATGTTGTGGAAGTGATTATTTTACAACCTCAAACCGCACAACATCAAATTAAATCTCTAGAAACACAAAATACCAATCTTTATCCTTTACGTGGCAAAGTGATCCGTTATGATGATCCTACTGAACCTGTAGCTTTAGACGAAGATTAGTAATTTTATCAAGAAAAATAAATCAATGCACATTCAAAAAGTTATTATCAAAAACTTCCGCTGCTTCGAGCATTTGGAAGTTAATTTAGATCCCGATATCAATATTTTTGTTGGTAATAATGGATCAGGTAAAAGTGCATTATTGGATGGTATTGCTATTGCAATGATTCCCTATATTATTAAGATTCAGAGGCTTTTAGCCACAGAAGAGATAGAAGGTAAATCACTTGTTTTAGAACGACGAGAGGTATCAGCCAATCAAGAAGATAATAGAAAAATAAATCCACCAGAATTCACTGTATCTGCTACTGGTTTTTCAGATTGGACAAGTGTTTATGAAGAAATGATTGCTAATAATAAGTTGCCTTTATCTCTATCATTCAAAGGTTTAACAAAGCTTTTAGCCGAACTGGAAAGTAAATTTTTAAATCAATTAGATAACAAAAAATCAGACCTTTCCATTATAGCTTATTATAGAGGTGATCGCCACTTAAATAATATTGATGATATTGAAGATATTTCAAATAAATACTTCAATAGATTTGATGCTTTAAATAACATCCTTGATGCAACATCTGATTTTACAGATTTAGCTAACTGGTTTTTTGTGCGCGAGTTACAAGAACTAAGAGAGGTAAAAAAGCGGAGAGATATTAACTTTGAACTTCCTGATTTAAAGCAAATAAGAAATGCTATTTCTACCATTATTGCTCCCAATGCTCGCATTTATTTTTCAGGTGCAACATCTGCAAAATTAATGGTTGAGTGGACAATGGAAACAGGAGAGAAAAGAGAACTTTTACTAAGTCAATTAAGTGCAGGTTATCGCAATATGTTGGCGTTGGTAATGGATTTTGCGCGACGTTTAGCACAAGCAAACCCAGACATGGAAAACCCATTAGCAGCAGAAGCCATTTTGATGATTGATGAGTTAGATTTGCATTTACATCCAACGTGGCAACAAAAGATTATTCCTGATTTAAAAAAGGTATTTCCCAACACTCAAATTATCGCCACTACTCACAGTCCCGAAGTTGTGACAACAGTTAAACAAAATCAGGTGAAGATATTAGAAGATTATCAAATCAAGGAATGTCCATCACCTACCAAGGGGATGAAAAGTTCAGATATTGTCAGATATGTTTTAGGATTGAGTGATTTAAGACCAGACACAGACGAATCAAGAACACTGACACGACTTTTTGAAGCAATTGATAATGGTCAATTAGAAGAAGCAAAACGCCTCAGACAAGAATTACAACACTGGGAATCTTATGATCCAGATATGACTAGAGCAGATATGCAAATCCGCAAACTGGAACGGAGGAATGCGGTGTGAAAAAAGTGCTGAAATCCCCAGAACCAGAGGAACTTAAAAACTATAAAGAGCGATTTTCTTCTCAATTTAAACGATGGAATGATTTAAAAAAGAATAAAGAAACTTTAAATGCAATTCGTAAAACTTTAGCATCTGATCAAAAAGGACTTTGTGCTTATTGTGAAATGTCTATTCATGAAAACAATCGCTCTGTTGAGCATTTTATCCCCTGTAGAGAATCAACAAAAGAAAATAATCATGATCTAGATTGGCAAAATATGTTAGGTATCTGTCGTCCTCCAGGTGGAGTAGAAGATGATCATGAGCAAAATTCAAAATTACTCAAATATTCCCGTTGCTGTGGTCATAAAAAAGATGGTTTTATACCTGATGGTAGATTATTAAATCCTCTCAATTTACCAATATTACGTCTATTTAAATTCAGTAGTAAAGATGGTGAAATTAGACCTGATAAAAAAGCTTGTGAAGATTCTGGTATTCCTATAGAAAATGTTCAATTTACTATTGATACCCTGGAACTTAATGTTCAAAGATTAAAGAATCTACGATTAGCTGTAATTGACGAAATAGAAAAAGAACTTGATGATGAGACAATTGATATAAATGATTTAGAAGAGAAAATTGCAGCCGAATATTTTGGTAATGGTACAGACAATTGGCCTCGGTTTTTCACAACTCTTCGCTGGGTTTTAGGTGCAGGTGCAGAACGACATCTGATTAATATTTCTTATTCAGAACAATAAATAAGATCCCCGACTTCTTAGAGAAGTCGGGGATCTGACTCCTGCAACGAGATGTCAAAAATATGTTAATTGAGCAACATTTGATTAAACAAAATAAAATCTGCCCTTTCATCTATCTAAAGAAATAGATTTTAGTTTGTAATTAATCTAAAATTAACTTATTGATAAAAAAGTGCTTTTTTTTGAACAAAGTTACAATTTTGGAAAAAAGTCTGATAGATTATAGCCATAGTGTGGCGTATCCCTGCGAACTGCTTGCAGCAGCGCTTCGCGATCGCCGGATGCATCAGCCATAACTCAATATTATCATGGATTTTGTTGGGTTGAGCGACAGCGAAACCCAACCTACATTTCCTTGACCGACAAGTATTGCATCTCATCTGCGAGAATCTTATCAACTCAATTCCCTATTGTTAATTCAGTTGGTGCATATTATGGATATCTTATTTGTTCACGGTGAAGAAAGTCAAAACATCATCGGATGTTATGGAAATACAGAAGGAATTGCGGCTGTGGTTGTCACAGTATTTCCAGACAATAGTAAGTATGAAATTATTGATTCCGTTTTCCGTCGTCGTCTGGGATTGAAGCCAACTGCTGATGATTTAATAGAACTGGCTAACACCCATAAAGTTAAATATATTATCGGCAATAAACTCATGGAAAACGTTTACAGTGGGGGAACATTAGAAAAAAATTATGAGTTTCCTATTGAAATTCAATGGGAAACCAATGAAATTAATGTTGAGAAATTACTGTTTCTCACCGAATGTTATCTCAATGAAGGTAGGTTAAATTTAGCTGCTGATGTCGAAAACGTCATCGAAAAAGAATTACGGTCTTTCGACCTGCAAAAATGCCGGGATTATGGTCAAGCGAGCCACAGGATATTTGCATTCTTTCATGCGATCGCTGCTGCGCGTTCATTCATCCCCTCCTGGGCAAAAGCTTAAAAAAACCTAAAGGTTAACTGCACCAAATAATCAAACTTTAAAAAGCTTATATTTTCTTTCTCCACACTTTTTCAGAGTCTCGCTATATTAGCAAGTAATAGGAAAAGTTGAAAAGGAGTTGAGAAAAGATGGAAACTAAGCCCATGAACCCATCTCTAGCACTCGCGGACATTCCCCCTGGTTATCTGAACATTATGGGTTATGTTGACCAATCAGAAGTTAATGGCCCCGGTTGTCGGGCTGTTGTCTGGGTACAAGGTTGTAACCGTGAGTGTTCTGGTTGCTTTAATCCCGACTCCTGGGCATTTGAGATTAATGATTTAGTTGCTATTGATACCCTCGCTGAAAGTATTCTCAAAAATCCCCAGAATACGGGTGTAACTTTTTCCGGTGGTGAACCATTTTGGCAAGCACCTGCACTAACAATTTTAGCCAAAAGGTTAAAAGCCGCAGGTTTAAATATCATGTCTTTTACTGGTTTTACACTCCAGCAATTACAATCTGATTCCGCACCTCCCGGTGCAAAAGAATTATTGGCAGAATTAGATATTTTGATTGATGGTCCTTTTATCAAATCTCTAGCAATTAATTCTCCTGATTCTCCCGTTTCTTCTAGTAATCAAAAAGTCAATATCTTTAATCCAGAATTTGCAGATAAAATCACTTGGGCTAGTGATCAAATTGAAGTTCATATTCTCAAAGATGGTAATCGCATTGTTACAGGTTATCAAGGTTTATTGGAATTAAGCTAATTTTAGAGAGGCTGAAAAATCAAGGTATTTTCGGTTTTCAGCCTCTCAAATTTGGAACTGCTAAAATTCTTCATACAACCAGCCGTAACGATTATAAATCAAGCGCAATATACGGGTTTCACAATGGTTTATACAGGCTTTAACTTATACCAACTTTGATACCATTGCTGCATTTGGTTAATTTCTACCATTTGAGTTTTAATGATAGACTTAGCCAAATTACGGATTTCTGGTTTGGCAGTTTTTTTAACAATCATCTGTGACATCTTGACAGCCATACGATGATGAGGAATCATTTGACGAATAAATTCTTTATCAAAATCTGGTGCATTTTTTAATGTTTCTAAATCCATATTCATGCAGCGCATTCTACCATTCATCGGCATTTTCATATTGTCTGGTGGATTCATCTGTTGGCACATATTCCCATGACCTGTCATCATTTCTTGATCAGTCATAGTCATTACAGGTACTTCTTTACCGTACCATGTTTTATACCAGGTTTGTATCTGTTCAATTTCGCGGGTTTGGTCTTTTTTAATAGCAACTGCTAGGTTCTTAATTTCTGGATGTTGTGCGCGAGTTGATGCAATATCAGCCATTTCTACGGCTTGCTGATGGTGCGGAATCATCATTTCGATAAAATGCTGATCTGTTTGCATCATCATTCCTTTTTTAGGGGGATTAGCTTGTTTAGATGAATGATGAGAATTGTGTTCAGAATTGGGAGTTTGTGCTTGCGTGTTACTGACGATTAATAATCCACTAACAGCACTACTGCTTACTAACCCAATCAAACCATAAATCAAATTTTTGCTTTTCATAACTTGTTTTTCCTTGAAAATATGAAGATTTAATAGTAAAAGTCATTAAACCTAACTGTTGCAAATATTTGGAACCAGTTATGCGTTTAACTAAATTCTAGCTTTTCATGGGAATATGAAATCAAGATGAAATGTTTTGTGATATTAATCTTTATTAACAAAATAACTAGTACAGGTCGGCGGAAATAAATAGACCATTCCAAACTACTGGAAAGCTCATTGTATATTCGTTTTGACTTTTGACGAACGCCTTGCGGTACTAGCTATCAAGTTTCAACGTTTAAAAATTATCATTTTATTACCTACTACTGGACTACGGGCAATTATTTTCTCTTGAAAATCAACAACTTCTAAATGGACAAAATTAAGTTCTTGAGAACGTTGTAATATATCCGCAGCTAGTTTATCCTGTTGAGATTTTTCCAGATTATACCAAATATCGCTAATTTTCACAGTTAAATCACTAGTACGGAAATTAGCTTGCAGAGGTTTTATGAGTTGAGAAATAATATTTTTATCCTTAGTATTCTTAACAGAAACGCTAATATCCGAAAACTGATTTTCAATTGCTGCTAGTAAAGCTTGTTCAGGTGTTAATTCGACAACTGGAGTCCGGCTAGTTTCTGGTTTTATCACTGGAGTTGGTATGACTTCAGGTTCAACAACTGGGGTGGGAATTGGTTCTGGTTCTATAGCTGGGGTTGGTATGACTTCTGGTTCTATAACTGGGGTGGGAGTTGGTTCTGGTTCTATAATTGATTTTGGTGGGATAACCTCTTCTACCGGGGGAACAGTTGCGAATTCAACAGATTTAGGAATAAACATAAATGTGGTGATTCCTATTGTCACCACAAAAATTGCTGCAAAAATCCCTGTCAGCACCGTATCTGATACATTGTTAGATATATTTGATGGTAAAAATAAGCGGAATGTCCTTAAAAATCCATCCCAACGCGATAAAAAATTAGTTTTTTTCTGAGTATCAGCGGGTGTTTCTGTCTCCAGTTTAACTACTGTAGTTTCTAAAACACCAATCGTTCTCCGTAAAACTTGGATAATTGCCGTTTTCCAAATTGGTTGATTTTTTTGATAGAGTGTGGGTGCGGGTTCATTTTTTGGTTTTCTGCGTTTGTCTCCTGACATGGAACTTTTACCCAAATTAGCTAATCAAAAATATAGAAAACATACAGCAGGAGTCAGGAGTCAGAAGTCAGGAGTAAAACTGGCTTGGTGTCTGCCTTTGCAGTTATATCCTGTACCTCATTGATCTGCAATTTGCTGTATTTTGACTATAATCATCTATTGTGCCATTTTAATAAAATATGAATATTAACCGCCGTCAATTTTTGTTTTTAAGTGGAATCAGCACCATAGCATCTGGATTTCTGAGTGGGAAATTGTCAAATTCAAATTCTCTCATAGAATCAGCAACAGCAGCTAAACCAGTCAAAAAAGATTTATTATTGCGTTTTGTCTCCGTTGCTGATACAGGAACTGGGACTAAAGGACAATATGCTGTAGCAAATGCTATGAATTTTTATCATCAGCAAAATCCTTATAATTTGGTAGTTTTAGCTGGTGACAATATCTATAATAATGGGGAAATTGAGAAAATCAATGCAGTTTTTGAGCGTCCCTATCAACCTTTACTAAAAAATGGTGTCAAGTTTCATGCTTGTTTAGGTAATCATGATATTCGCACTGATAATGGTGTTCCCCAAGTTAAATATCCTGGTTTTAATATGCAGGGACGTTATTACACATTTAGTCAAAATAAAGTTCAGTTTTTTGCGTTAGATACTAATGGTAATGCTGATTGGAAAAATCAATTAATTTGGTTAGAGAAGGAATTAAGTCTGAGTAAAGCACCGTGGAAAGTTGTCTTTGGTCATCATCCCATTTATTCATCTGGTAATTATGGGAGTAACAAAAATTTTATTAAAACCTTTACTCCGCTGTTTAAAAAATACAATGTTCAACTTTATATCAATGGCCATGAACATAATTATGAACGCACTCGCGCTATTAATGGAACTACCTATTTAATCTGTGGTGCTGGTGCTGGTAATCGTCCGGTTGGTCGTTCTCAATGGACAGAATATTCAACCAGTGATTTGAGTTTTGCTGCTTATGATGTGTATGCAGATAGAATGGAAGTGAGCGCTATTGGTACTAATAATCGCGTTTTTGATCAGGGTGTAATTAAATTAAAAAGTGTTTAATGAAAGGAATTTTAGGGGCAACCCCCTGTGGTTGCCCAGAGTCAGAAAGAAGAATAATCAATATCAAAGAACTTTTCCTCCCCCTGTTCCCTGTTCCCTGCTATTTAGTAGTGGTTGAGGTTGATTCCTGCTTCTTTTGCCATTGCGTCTAAACCTTTAAATTCTAAGGTTTTGATGGCTTTGGTGGAAAGTTTCAATTTTACCCAACGGTTACCAGCAGGCCACCAAACCCGCTTTGTTTGCAGATTAACGTGCTGTAGACGCTTGGTGTGACGGTTAGAGTGGGAAACGGAACAAGCGTTATTGGCTTTTTTACCAGTTAGTTCACAACGACGGGACATAATAAATATCTCCTAGAGTTCTATTTTAAGACAACCTTCCCATTATATCTCAACAAGTTCGGGTAAAAGAATAATTATCTAGTATCTGGGGAATTATGGCAAGCATTACCGACTTTTTGAGAAAATCCTAATCTTGACTTTTAATTACTTGTGTTATTCTTGTGTATATACAAAATGTATTTATAAAGTAAATGGAATTTGAATGGGACGAACATAAAAATCAACACAATCAGAAAAAACATGGACTTAGCTTTGAGGAAGCACAAGAAATTTTTCAGGGAATCGTTTTTACGTCAATTGATGAACGATTTGACTATGATGAAGAAATTAGAGAAATTACTATTGGTGCAATACAAGGAATTATTGTTGTCACCGTAGCCCATACCGAAAGAAACGGCAAAATCCGTCTGATTTAAGCCCGAAAAGCCACCCCTAAAAAAAGGAGACAATACTATGAATATCTCGCCGAAACGTCTTGAAGAAATCCAAAATATCCCAGATTCTGCTATTGATACTTCTGATATTCCCGAATTAGATGATAACTTTTGGCAAACCGCTAAAATGGTGAAACCTATTACTAAAAAAGCTATTTCCATTCGCTTAGATAGTGACGTTTTGGAATGGTTCAAACACCAGGGAAAAGGCTATCAATCAATGATTAATACTGTGCTGCGTTCTTATATTAACCATCAAGAAAATCTCTAAAAAAATAAAGTGTTACAACCGACTTCTCGGAGAAGTCGGTTATCTGGCTGTTTATTTGCTGGCTTGTTCTGTTAGCTTGGTAAGTACGTCATTGGAACGTTCTACAAAGGATTTCATGCCATCTGCATCAAACCCTTTTTGCGATATCAGTGCCAGATCATAAACGTGCTGACACATCATATTTACTAATTGACTTGAAGGTGATTCACCATCACCTTGAATAATACTACCTTGACTGATATTAACCAAGTTTTGAATTAACGGGTGAGCAGTATTTACTAGTAAAATATGTTCCTCGGGAAATTCAACGGTTTGCTGCTGCATCATAGCGCTCATTTCTCGCATCCGGCGGAGAAATTCGGGTAATAATACCATTGCAGGTGGTGTGCCTTGAGGATCATCTGATTTCAAGGATTCGGTGCGGATGTTGAGTTTGGGCTTGTTGAGGGCTTTTTCAAATAGTTCTTTAATGACTTCTCCTTTGGTTTTGTTGGTGGTGGGGTCAACAATTTCGCCAGTTTTGTCATCGAGGAGGGTGTTATCGAGGTCAGAGTCTACCCGTGTAAATTTAACGTCTCGATATTCTTGTTCTAGGAAGTTGATGAAGTGGGTATCAATGAATGAGTCCATATAGAGGACTTCTAAACCTTGATTTTTGTGGAGTTCAATATAAGTGGCTTGACTGGCTGCATCTGTGCTGTAGAATACCTTATTCTCGTGACGTTCTTTGTTCCGTTCTAAGTATTCTTTCAGGGTGGTGTAGGGGATGCTGGTCGCGTTTGCTGGGGTAACATCTTGCCACGCATCACCATCTGTAGATTGGACTTCAACGGCTGCGGTGTCGGCTACAGGGGCTTCTAATTTGGCTGTGCTACGGAAGATGATAATGTCTTCAACTTGTTTTTTGAATTTCTCATCGTTGAGAACGCCAAATTTCACGAATGTTCCTAAGTCTTTCCAGGCTGTTACGTATTGTTCGCGGTCATCACGGTATAACTCTTTGAGTCTATCACCGACTTTTTTGGCTATATAATCGCCAATTCTTCTAATAGTGCGATCGCCTTGTAATGCACTTCGAGAAACGTTCAAAGGTATATCAGTGCTATCAATCACGCCCCGCATGGGCATTAAAAACTGGGGAATAATTTCCTCACAGTTATCACTCACAAACACCTGATTGCAGAATAATTTAATTTGTCCTTTGGTAACATCTACATCAGGACGCATTTTCGGGAAATACAAAATCCCATTAATCACAAAGGGATAATCTGTATTTAAATGCACCCACAGCAAAGGTTCTTCTTGGAAAGGATACAAATAGCGGTAAAACTCTAAATAATCTTCCTTGGTGAGATTACTGGGAGATTCACGCCACGCAGCTTTTTGTTTATTTAAAACTTCCCCATCCATTTTAATGGGAACTGACATGAAATCGCAGTAAGTCTTGACAAGATTTCTAATTCGTGCTGGTTCGAGAAACTCCTCTTCTTCTCCTTCCAATGTGAGAATAATCGTAGTCCCACGAGTGGTGCGAGGAGATTCATCTAAAACAAATTTAGGTGAACCATCACAAGTCCAACGCACAGCTTGTGCGCCTTCTTGGTAAGATAGAGTATCAATCTCTACTTGTTTTGCTACCATGAAGGATGAGTAGAAACCCAAACCGAAATGACCGATAATCGGTTGATCTGCCTTACCTTCATACTTGTCAATAAATTCTTCAGCACTAGAGAAAGCAACTTGGTTAATGTATTTTTTTACTTCCTCTGCGGTCATACCAATGCCATTATCAGTAATGGAGAGGATTTTGTTGTCTTTATCAATGCTAATGGTAATTTCTGGTTCGCCAATTTCGCCATTGTATTCCCCAGCACGGGATACCATGTTTAACTTCTGGATAGCGTCTACCCCGTTGGATACCAGTTCCCGCAAGAAGATTTGATGATCTGAGTAGAGAGACTTCTTGATAATCGGGAAAATATTATCGGTATGAATACTGATATTGCCTTGTTCTAACATAGTTATCCGTCGGTTTTACTTGCAGATATATTTTATGAAAATCAATTTTCGGTGATTTTATCTCTTTTGGAGTCAGGAATACCTCTTAATTATGATTCGGATTACACTACCATCATGCTAGACTGGGGACTGAAGACTAAAGACAGTGGTAAAGCCCAACTTCCTAGCAACCTCTAGCAAGACATAGATTCTTACAATGGACTTAAAGCCGTGTCCGGTTATACCACTGCTCGTGTAGCAGCTACACCGGAAGCATTACAAAAAGCTTATGCCGAAATGGTGACAAGACAACAAGAAGAAACTGAAAAACAAGCATTATTTAAAGCCTCCGCAGACGCAGCCAAACAAGCAGAATGGGAGTTACATAATGCTGTTTTAGTCATGAAAGAAGCAGTAAAAGGTCAATTTGGGTCAGATAGTGATGCAGCCCAAGCAGTAGGTTTCAAGAAGAAATCAGAACGGAAACGTCCCACCAAAAAGAAAACCGAGTAGATAAACAAGGATATTCTCATGATCCCATACCATTTTTTTATGAAGCTGCGTTGAATTTTGCAACCTTGTCTTTTCCTCCTCTGTGTTCTCTGTGCCTCTGTGGTTCGTTCCTTTCTAAATTTGGGGCATCTTTATACAGAATTGGTATTATAACAAGCGATCGCACTTATATTTTTTCTAAGATCAAAAAGTAGTGATATGGGAAAGTAGGATCAACATATTCTTCCCTCACTATCAAACCAGCTTTAGCAACAGATTCCAAAAACCGCTTTTTGGGATATCCTTTCAATCCCAATTCCCAATAATGTTCATCACAAAGTGGTGTTGTACTCCAAAATTGGGGAATTTCCCAGAGTAAATGTCTGGCTTTAAGCAAAAAAGAAGTTTTGACTTGCAATGATAGATATTGAGTAGTATTGGGAATAGAAATCACCAAATATTTCTTAGTAACTGCGCCGAGTTTTTGCAATGCTAATTCAGATTTTTCGTAGGGAAAATGTTCTAATACTTGAAACAGAACAATTGCATCAAACTTGTCTTTTGGTAGTGTAAATTCCGCCGTCAAATCCAACATTATATCTGGTTTGAGACTAGGATCAATATCCGCCGTAGTGACGTTATAGTTATTTTGTCTGAGTATTTCTGTAAACAGGGAATTAAAAATACCAATTTCTAGAACATTTTTAACCTGACTACCCAAGGAAAACAATAACCGCGACTGATGATGATAACTAATAAATCTTTCCTTGGAAAGATATTGCGAACCTGTAATTCCTAATGAAGAAATAAGTTCCATAGAAAGCCCCCTATTTACTAATGAAAATTCATTTAAAGTTTAGCGTTGGATAATGGCGGTATGAAAACCAAAAATTCCCTTTCTCAAACTCTTTGCGCCTCTGCGTGTTAGCGAAGCGGGGCGAAGCCTAACAAATTTATACTTTCATTCAGCAACGCCTAAACTTTTTTACTAAAACTTAACCCAGTTTCAGCCTTATCAATGATGATAGTATCACCAGAAACAAAAGTATTTTCCAGTAACTTTGTCGCTAGAGGATTTTCTACCTCGCGCTGAATTGAACGTTTTAATGGACGTGCGCCGTAAACAGGATCATAACCAGCCTCTACAAGATGATTACAAGCAGCTTGGGATATCTCGAAAGAGATTTTCTGTTCCTTGAGCAGATTTTCCACCCGTTTGAGTTGAATACGGATAATATGTCCCATTTCTGAACGATTAAGGGCGTGGAATAGAATCAGATCATCTATGCGGTTGAGAAATTCGGGGCGGAAGTGACTTCGCAAACCTTCCATAACTCTATTTCGCATCATATCATACTTGGAGTCATCACCAGCTACATCCAAAATATGTTCACTACCAATATTGCTAGTCATGACTATGACAGTATTCCGAAAATCTACAGCCCGTCCTTGGGAATCAGTAACTCTACCATCATCCAATACTTGCAACAAAATATTAAATACATCGGGGTGGGCTTTTTCTACTTCATCTAACAGCACTACCGAGTAAGGATGTCTGCGAATCGCTTCGGAAAGTTGTCCCCCTTCTTCATAACCAACATATCCAGGAGGCGCACCCACTAGGCGGGAAACTGAGTGTTTTTCCATGTACTCGGACATATCTAAACGTACCAAAGCATCATCCGAATCAAAGAGAAACTGAGCTAAGGCGCGGGCGAGTTCGGTTTTACCCACGCCAGTTGGTCCCATAAACAAAAATGAACCAATGGGGCGAGAGGGGTCTTTCATCCCCGCACGGGCGCGACGGATAGCCGCAGAGACGGCGGAAACTGCTTCTTCTTGACCAATTACCCGTTCATGTAAATGACTTTCTAATTTCAGTAATTTTTGTCTTTCTGATTCCAAAAGCCGATTTACGGGAATTCCTGTCCATTTAGCGACAATTTCGGCAATATCGGCTTCGGTAACTTGTTCTCGCAACAGGGTAGAACCTTGGCTTTGAATTGCTGAAAGTTCCGCTTCTTTGGTTTCAAGATCATGCTGTACTCCCTCCAACTTACCGTACCTCAGTATGACAGTTTTTTCATGGTCATATGCACGTTCTGCTTGCTCAATTTGTACTCGTAAAGCTTCTTCTTCTTTTTTCAAAGCACTAATATTTTCTAATAGCTGCTTTTCTCCTTGCCATTGCTCATTAAGTTTTTGCTGTTTAACAGTTAATGTGCTAATTTCTTCCTCAATACGGTCTAAACGCTCTTTTGTTTGAGCAGTACCATTTTCTTCTCTAGTTAACGACACCTTTTCCATTTTTAGCTGCATTAAGCGTCTATCAATGGTTTCTAATTCCGCAGGTTTGGATGTAATCTCCATTTTCAATTTCGCTGCGGCTTCATCAACTAAGTCTATCGCTTTGTCTGGTAAAAAGCGGTCAGCAATATACCGCGCTGATAAGGTTGCAGCGGCGACTAAAGCGGAATCGGAAATTTTAACATTATGATGCACTTCATAACGTTCTTTTAAACCTCGCAAAATCGAAATTGTATTCTCAACTGTTGGTTGATCTACATATACCTGTTGAAATCTTCTTTCTAATGCTGCATCTTTTTCAATAAATTTGCGATATTCATCTAAGGTAGTTGCCCCAATACAACGCAATTCACCCCGCGCCAACATTGGCTTAAGTAAGTTTCCTGCATCCATTGAACCTTGTTGATTAGAACCAGCCCCGACAACGGTATGAAGTTCATCAATAAATAGAACTACTTGCCCGTTTGATTCCGTAACTTCCCGGAGGACATTTTTTAAACGGTCTTCAAATTCACCTCTGTATTTTGCTCCAGCAATCAAGCTACCGATATCCAAAGAGATTAATTGGCGATTCTTCAAAGATTCAGGAACGTCACCATTTACCATTCTTTGGGCTAAAGCTTCGGCGATCGCTGTTTTCCCCACTCCCGGTTCACCAATTAACACAGGGTTATTTTTGCTACGTCGAGACAATACCTGAATGACGCGGCGAATTTCATCATCTCTACCAATCACAGGATCTAATTTTCCTGCTTTTGCTTGTTCTGTCAAATCTCGTCCAAATCTTTTTAAAGCTTCCTCTTGTACATCTGCTTCTGCTTTTGGAGATGCTTTGATTTTGGGAGTAGCGCGAACAGATTTAACCCCAAGTTCTACTTGAGTAATATCTATATTTAAGCTTTTAAATAACCGTCTACCAACACGTTCATCATTACCAAACGCTAGAATTATATGCCCTTCTGAGATTTCCTCCTCTCTCATTTTGGCTCTAATTTCATTAGCTTTGTCTAAAAGTAAATCTAAATTCCGCCCCAGGTAAAGTTGATCACTTTTACCAACCTTGGGTTGACGTTGGGTAAAAGCCTCTAATTGTTGTTTGAATCGCACAGAATCAACTTCCGCACGGGTGAGAATGGCTGTAGCTAGGCTGGTAGGTTCTTCTAAAAGGGCGAGAATTAAATGTTCAACTTCTAATTGTTGTTGTTTATAAGCACGAACCACGTCTTGGGATTTTGTTACCGCTTCCCAGGCTGTATCAGTAAATTTATCAGGATCTGTAGGCTGCATTTGTAAAATTTTAGATTTTAGACTTGTAATTTAAGTTTAGGAGGGATTTGGGTAATGGGTAAAGAAGTTCTCTTCTTACCCTCTACCCTAAATCATTCTGGAGTTTTTAACTGAATCAATTCAACTTTATAACCATCTGGATCTTCCACAAAAGCAATTACTGTTGAACCATGTTTCATAGGTCCTGGTTCTCGGACTACCTTACCACCCAGTTTTCCAATAGTCTCACAGGTAGCGTAAATATCATGCACACCCAAAGCGATATGACCATAGGCACTACCTAAATCATACTTTTCTACGCCCCAGTTGTGGGTGAGTTCTAAAACGGAATGATCACTTTCTTCTCCATAACCGACAAAAGCCAGGGTAAATTCTCCCGCTGGATAATCTTTACGTCGGAGTAACTTCATTCCCAATACATCACAGTAAAATGTTAAGGACTCTTCTAAATTACCGACGCGAAGCATTGTGTGTAGTAATCGCATATTTACCCTTTGTTTAATTCCTGCGTCTTATATTCTATAGGGAATTTTCACGAAATCTGCGTTTAATTCTGCTTTTAATTGCTCAACCGTTGGTAACTATATGTTAACTAACTTCAGCAACGGCTTGTGGTAAGATAGATTTTAATTTCAGATGGAGGAAATAATTATGATTTCATCACCTTTGATATTACATTTTCCCTCATCAGTGCAAATGACAGATGATCAATTTTTTGATTTCTGTCAAGAAAACCGTGATTTACGCATTGAGAGAAATAGATTTGGAGATATATCAATTATGTCACCCGCAGGTTCAGAAACAGGAAATCGAGAAGGTAGAATTATCCAACAATTAATGAATTGGACAGATGAAGATGGTACAGGAATAGCATTTTCTTCCAGTACAGGATTTACACTTTCTACAGGTGCAGAACGTTCTCCTGATGCTGCTTGGATAAAGTTAGCAAGATGGAATCAACTGACACCTGCACAACAAAAAAATTTTGCTCCTATTTGTCCTGATTTTGTGATTGAATTAAGGTCAGCTTCTGATAACTTGCAACCTTTAAAAGATAAAATGCAGGAATATATGCAAGAAACAGGAATCCAATTAGGTTTATTAATTGACCGTAAAAATCGTCGAGTTTATATTTATCGTCCTGGACAAATAGAAGAGTATTTATAAAATCCTGATACTGTTAGTTGTGAACCTGTTTTATCAGGGTTTGTTTTTAATATGGGTAAAATTTGGTAAACCGAATAAATGGAAGGAAATTATCATGCTTTCATCTCCCTTAATGTTGCAAATGCCTTCATCAATGACAGATGATCAATTTTTTGAATTCTGTCAATTAAACCGTGATTTACGGATTGAGAGGAATAAATTTGGAGATATATCAATCATGTCACCCGCAGGTTCAGAAACAGGAAATCGTAATTTTAACTTAGCTGGACAGTTATATGTATGGTCAGAAAAAAATAACACAGGTATTTGTTTCGATTCCAGTACAGGATTTACACTTTCCACAGGTGCGAAACGTTCTCCTGATGCTTCCTGGATAAAGTTAGCAAGATGGAATCAACTTACACCTGCACAACAAAAGAAGTTTGCACCTATTTGTCCTGATTTTGTGATTGAATTAAGGTCAGCTTCTGATAACTTACAACCTTTAAAAGATAAAATGCAGGAATATATGCAAGAAACAGGAATCCAATTAGGTTTATTAATTGACCGTAAAAATCGTCGAGTTTATATTTATCGTCCTGGACAAATAGAAGAGTATTTAGAAAATCCTGATACTGTGAGTTGTGATCCTATTTTACCGGGGTTTGTGTTGAATATGAGTAAAATTTGGTAGTGATAAAAATAATTTTTCTTAATTCTATTCTGCCATAAAAAACAGCTTACCTCTCTACAGACAAGAAATTCAGGTAAAAAGGTAAACAAATTTACTTTAAATCTTTAAAAAGGCGTAATAGAGAGGGATTTAACCTTTTTAGTTCCTCGTGGTGGTGAAAATGTGAAAGTCTGGGGAGTGACATCAGGATTTGCGATTCTATTGAGGATTTTTTCAGTTAACATGATATCTAATCCTTCACTTTTACCAACTAATTGTACTTGTTTGAGGTTAGCATTGTCTGGTTGCACAAAAGCACTAAATGTAAATCCCTCTTTAGCATCTTTGTAATGATAGACATAGAAAGAATCAGTATCTACGGTAGCCTGATTTCCTTTAATTACTCCATCAATAGCCGAAACAAGATAAGACAAAACATTTTTATCTGATAAACTACTATTAGCAATCTGTTTTCTTTCTTTAGCAGGAATATTTAAAAATGCTGAGGATGATTACTCATAAAAATTCCATCCCCTGATTTATCGAACTTTTGATAAGTAGTGACAGCATATTGCTTTAAATCAGGTCTGTGAATCCAAACCTGTTTACCGTCCGAAACTATTACAGTCAAAGGTTTGATTTCACCTGTAGTTCCTACAGTAGCGATTTCTGCGCGAAACTTTTGATCTGACTGGACAATGGTTTTGGTTTTGAGGTTGATATCAGCATTCACACCTTGACCACCTACTTTGAATTTTAGCTCTGATTCGGTGAGATAGCGATCGCTCTGCAAAAAGCCAGTAATAGCCTTAACCAGCAAGACTAAATCTATTTTTTTTGTAGTCTCATTGGTGGTTGTGGGTTGGAGAGGAGTATTTTGAGGTGGGATAGCATTGACAGCACCACCCAGAGGAGTAATAAGGCTGACAAATACGATTGTGGATATAGTCAGTTTCATAAGTAATTTGTGATTAAAAGTCAATTATAAACTAGTATTTTATACATTTTGCCAATCTTGTACCAGATTTTGCGCTAACTCTCCTGCATGGTTCATTTTTCCCATACTCAACATAAAACAAAGACGCAGAAAAAACTCTCTGCGCCTCTGCGTCTCCGCGTGAAAATATTACCTTAAACCATCTCAGCAGTTTGCTGCGCTTGAGGCTGGAACATAAACAGAGAATAAACCACATCACGGCGGATATTCACCATCATATCCAAGAACAACTCATAACCCTCGCTCTTATACTCAATCAGCGGGTCTTTTTGTCCATAACCACGCAAGCCAACCGACTCACGCAAAGCATCCATTTGTTGCAAATGTTCCCGCCACAAAGTATCTATGCGTTGGAGAATAAAGAACCGTTCCGCTTGACGCATTAAACCCAGTTGAATTTGGTCAATTTGCGATTCCTTCATATCATAAGCTATACGCGCTTGTTCATGGAGGAAAGCCTTAATTTCCACCACACCCATATCCTCCAACTGGACAGACTGCATATCAGCCAACAGGTAAACAAACTCCTTCACCTTATCCACCAACTTATCCAATTCCCATTCTTCCGAAGGTAAATCAGGGTTGATGTAATAATCAACGATGTCGTCCATCGTTTTTTCTGCGTATTTAATCACCTGTTCCTTCAAATCTTGACCTTCCAACACCCGGCGACGTTCCGCATAGATAGCCCGACGTTGGTTATTCATTACCTCGTCATACTCAAACACCTGTTTACGGATGTCGTAGTAATAGGTTTCGACCTTTTTCTGTGCGCCCTCTAAGCTGCGAGTTAACATCCCTGATTCAATAGGCATATCTTCTTCGACTTGGAAAGCATTCATCAAGCCGGCAACGCGATCGCCCCCAAAGATTCGTAATAGGTTATCCTCTAAACTAAGGAAAAATCTTGTTGTCCCAGGGTCGCCCTGTCTTCCTGCCCGTCCGCGTAATTGGTTATCAATCCGTCGTGATTCGTGGCGTTCCGTCCCAATAACGTGCAACCCGCCTCTACTCACTACTTCATCATGTTCGCGGCTGGTAAACTCTTCATATTCCTGCTTAACCTGCTGGTAAGCTTCCCGCAACTTCTGAACTACCACATCATCTGTCGGGGCTTTCTCCGCCGCCACAGCCACCTTATCCTCTGCTTCCAACTCCGGTAAACTGCGCTCACCGTAAGCCTTCACAGCCACCTCTACAGCCGCTTTTAAAAGCTGTTCTGTTTCCTTGGTTAATTGAGTGGGGAAAATTTCTGGAGAAGCCCGCCAAGTTTTTACCTTTTTACCAGGAACAAAACCTTGTCCACCACCGTTACCACCCATAGGTAGACCCGAAGCCCTTTGTACGCCAAATTCATCATCTTCAGGGCTGACAATGCGAGGCATAAAGTATTCCCGTAGTTTCAACCGCGCCATATACTCGGAATTACCACCCAGGATAATATCTGTACCTCGTCCTGCCATGTTGGTAGCGATAGTTACAGCCCCACTGCGTCCAGCTTGGGCGATAATTTCCGCTTCCCGTTCTACGTTTTCTGGTCTAGCATTAAGCAACTCATGGGGAATATCCATTTCCTTGAGGAGTCGGCTGAGAAGTTCGGATTTTTCGACACTGGTTGTCCCTACTAACACAGGTCTACCATTTTCGTGCATTTCGGCACATTCTTTAGCGATCGCACCCCACTTCCCTGGTTCAGTCTTAAACACCATATCAGACAAGTCTTCCCTTCTTCTAATCCGGTTAGTGGGAATAATCGTCACTTCTCGTTTATAAATCTTTTCAAATTCCACCTCTTCCGTTTTCGCCGTTCCTGTCATTCCCCCCAACTTGGGATACAGCAAAAACAAATTTTGATAGGTAATAGTCGCCAAAGTTTGGGTTTCTGGCTGAATTTCTACGTGTTCCTTCGCTTCAATAGCTTGGTGTAAACCATCACTCCACCGTCGTCCCGGTAATACCCGACCTGTAAATTCATCCACAATCACAACTTCATCATTGCGGACAATATAATTTACATCCTTCAGAAACAATTCCTTAGCCTTAATCGCATTAAACATAAAATGCGCCCAAGGGTCTTCCGGGTCAAATAAATCTGTCACACCCAATTGATTTTCCGACTCAGCAAAACCCTCGTCCGTCAAAAGAACGTTACGATCCTTTTCATTAACTTCGTAATGCTCATCTTTTTTGAGACTAAAAGCAATTTCCGCCGCTTGGAGGTATTTTTCCGTCGGTCTTTCCACCTGACCCGAAATAATTAATGGAGTCCGCGCCTCATCAACTAAAATCGAGTCTACCTCGTCAATCACACAGAAATTAAACGGACGTTGCACCACCTCAGCCATTGAAGTAGCCATATTATCCCGCAGGTAATCAAAGCCAATCTCGCTATTGGTGACATAGGTAATATCACACGCATAGTTTTTCTGGCGCTCATTGGGGGTCATAGTGGACTGAATTAGCCCCACACTCAACCCCAAGAACCGGTGTACCTGACCCATCCATTCCGCGTCCCGACGCGCCAGGTAATCATTCACAGTAATTACGTGGACACCTTTGCCAGTTAGGGCGTTTAAATAACTTGGTAAAGTCGCTACCAAAGTTTTCCCCTCACCGGTTTTCATTTCGGCAATTTGTCCAGTATGCAGAATTATCCCACCCTGCAATTGCACATCAAAGTGACGTAATCCTAAGACACGCCGCCCCGATTCCCGAACCACAGCAAAGGCTTCTGGTAAAATATCATCTAGAGTTTCGCCTTTAGCCAACCGTTGTTTAAACTCGACGGTTTTAGCTTTTAACTGTTCATCAGACAGCGGCTTAATATCTTCCTCTAAGAGGTTAATTTCTGTAATGTAAGGTTGGTATTTTTTAAGTTTACGAGCGTTGGGATCGCCCAACAAAAGTTTTAGCATGGCAGTTTATAGAATTAAATCAAGGGAAATGGATATTTAAGCTTTGGCTATATAATTATAGACACTTAATGTAACCCAGCCCTTTTGCTTATGGATGGGTGGAAAATGAGAATTTACTCAAAAACCGAATGAAAGCAAACCAGTCGCCTTTATACAATCATAGGTTTTAATTAATATCTTAATATTTAAACTGCTTCATTGGTCATTGATCAGTTGTCAGTTGTCAGTTGTCATTAAATTATTTCTCCCTGCCTCCTGCCTCCTGCCTCCTGCTTCCTGCCCCCTACCTCTACTCCCATTCTGGACTGAGGCTGCGGAAATTATACTTATCAGCCCCAATATGACAACTTACACAACTACTCATAGTTACAGGTTTAGGTAATTTAACACCAGGATGCAAAGCCTTAAAATAACGAGAATCCTTGAGACGGTAAGGTGTTGCTTCCTCTTGTAGTTGTACACGGGAAAAGGTGTAAAGATATTTTGATACCAAAAAATGTGAAGCCTTATCTAAGGGCTTAATTTGTGCGCCATAGTGCTGGGAATCTTGTAAAAGATTTTTCCAGGTTTGACTAGGAAATACAGCAGGTGGTAATGCGATATGACAAGATGAGCAATTTTCTAAATACAGTTCTTGTCCTGGTTGATATTGTACTGGTACGACATCAACAGTCCCAATTGAGTCTACAGGATTTGCACCGTGAGCGCTGGTGGCGAATCCCAATATCCAGCCCATAGCTATACTCCAAGCAAAAATCACCAGCATGACGATAAGTAGTTGGCGTTTTAGTCGGCGGTGGGATTTGCTTTTTGCTAAATTTGGCATAAAGTTCTCAATTTGACTATTTATTTGCAGTGGGTAGAGGAAAAGTTCCTAAAATCTCATCAACTCCAGCACCTCTGGTTTCACCATCACTGACCCAATCATTATGCAATTTCTGAATTAAATAATTCTAAATTCACTAAAGGAATAACTAATGACGTAATGATGGGGAATAAAAGAATTAAGTTGTTTAATTTCATATAAATGTAATTGTAAACACTTTTGTTGTCTATTTTTTGTTGCGTTTCCTTGTTAGCAGTTGCCAGTTTCTATGTCTATTAGAACTATTTGAATGGGCATGATAATTTATCAGTAAGTTTATAATCTTTTTTAATCATGCACAAATATTCATAAGCTTTCTAAATAGCTTAAAAGGTCTGCCATTTCTTGGACATTAGGCTGGAATTTGGGCATAGGTGGTGTATCTCCGCTAGTTACTTGATGAATCAGTCCATAGCGGGATTTATATTTGGAGATTTCACGTAAACTTGGTCCAACTAGTCCGGTTGCGTCTAAACCATGACAACCAGCACAGTTGATTTGGAAAATAGCTTTTCCCTGGACTAGGTTGCCTTGATGGGATAGAACACTTTTAACATAAGGATCGGAGGCTTTGACGATTTCCACCCCAAACAGGATTAATGGGAGGGCTATCAGTATCGCTACGGTGAAGATAACGATCTGTTGAATGAGGGTTTCAGGTTTGATTAGCTGGTTATCCAAAAGGTTTGCCTTGACAATGTGCAAGTTTTCATTTCCTACACATAGCTTAAAATTTCTTGATGGTGTTCGCAAGTACAAATGATAATTTTTATCTAGTATTTATATTTAAAGCTACTATGGAACGCGGGATTAATGCGAAGTTTGGTAAAATGAAAAACAGGAATCGAATCTTTCAATAATTGCAACAAGGAGCTTTACAGTGGTTGAACCCTTACTATCAGGTATTGTACTTGGTTTAGTTTTTGTAACTTTAAGCGGTTTGTTTTACGCTGCTTATAGACAATATAAGCGTCCTACTGAATTGGGCGGCTGATATTGATTGAGGAGTCGGGAGTTCGGAGTTCGGAGTTCGGAGTTCAGGAGTCAGGAGTCAGGAGAAGGAAAGAAGAACATCTATTCCCTGTCACCTGTCACCTGTTCCCTGTCACCTGTCACCTGTTCCCTGTCACCTGTTCCTGATAAAATGTCAAAGCGGTTTTACCATAGCTTTTTTGACGGCAGATTTCCCAGTTGGGGATGGTTAGTGGTGTCCAATCTTGGTGACGATGTTCAACTGCTATTTCTCCCTGGGAATCTAAAAGCTGATATTGAGCGATCGCTTGTAATACTGGTTCATATAATCCACTAGTATAAGGTGGGTCAAAATATATTCTGTCAAATTTTTGACCTGATAATTTTTTTAACTGTTGGGTAACGTTTCCCCGTAATAGCTGAAATTTCTGTTCTGGCTTGGCTACCTGTTGCCAATTTTCTTGGATAATGGCACAGGCTTGACTTGATTGTTCAATGCCAATTACAACGCTGGCTTCTCTGCATAAAGCCTCTGCACCCATAGAACCACTACCGGCGCACAAATCCAACCAGCGACAACCACCGATTGTCCCCTGCCAAATATTAAACAATGCTTCTCTGACTCGCGCACTGGTAGGTCTGGTATGTTCACCTGGTAAAGTTTTAAGCAGACGATTCCCGTAAATTCTTAGACTCATTACTTATTGATCATCCGATTTTGGATTTTGGATTTTGGATTTCGGATTGATTCCAGAGATAAATCTGGAGACTTGTAGCATCCAGGAATTATTTATCATTAATCTTGAACTGATAGCTAGTAGCAGATGATTGTATCAAAGTTTCACACCTGAAAATATTGCAAACTTTTGTTAAGCAAAAACTTTTTCACGGACTTGAGCCACAAAATTAGAGAGGATTTGCAATCCCACATTTGATGATTTTTCAGGATGGAATTGAACCGCCATCAGATTTTCATGAGCGATCGCTGCTGTAAAACTTTGACCACCATGAGTCACAGTTGCCGCCAGGACTTGGGGGTTTGTGGGTTCAACATAGTAAGAATGGACAAAATAAACCCAAGGATCTATAGGCAAATGTTCCCATAAAAGGTTTTTTGGTTGGTTAAGTTGGAGTTGATTCCAACCCATGTGGGGAATCGTCATTCCGGGTTCAGAACGAAACCGGCGGACTTTTCCTGGGACAATTCCTAATCCTGGTAACGTTCCTTCGGCGCTGGATTCAAACAAAATTTGTAATCCTAAACAAATACCCAAGAACGGTTTGCCAGAAGCGATCGCATCCTTAATCGGTTGTTCCAAACCACGCGATCGCAAATGTTGTACCGCCGGATCAAATGCTCCCACCCCTGGCAAAACTATAGCATCTGCTTTTGCCAACTCTTGAGAACAATAAGTAACCAGAGGAGTTGCGCCAGCTTTTTCTAATCCTTTGCAAACAGAGTGCAAATTTCCCATATCGTAATCAACAACTGCAATCACTGCCATTTAGCTGCTCCTTGTAAATTTATGAGGGAGGGCTTTTAATTATTCTAATTCTAATTATTATTTATAATGCAAAAAAAAATACTAATAACTTCTTTTGACATTTGGTTAAGCCAACAAGAGTCAAATTCATCCGATGACTTGTTACTCGCACTAGCCAAAATGGCTTCATTCTCCCATGATTTAAATTTTTTGCATCGTTTACCTGTAGATGTGCAACTAGCAAGTCCTCGCGTCATTGCCAAAATCAATGAACTCCAACCAGACTATATTATTTGTTGTGGCATGGCGGAAACTCGTTCCCAATTAAGCGTAGAAGTCCTGGCCAGTAGTACAAGTATCTCTATAAATTCCCCCGAAAATATTTTCCAAACCAGCGTTGATCTCGAAAAATTATTAGTCCAAACAGCCGCAGTTGAGATTAGCTACGACTGTGGTAAGTTTGTCTGCGAGGGACTTTATTATTCAGTATTGGACTATTTACACCAGTCTCAACTGTCAATTAAGTGTATTTTTGTTCATGTCCCAATTTTAACCCCAGAAAATTCTCTACAGATCATCACTGATTTCGTTTTGATCATTAACAACTTGGCACTTCTCTAGAAATATTCACGTCTGTTTAAACAAATCTACTCAGTATTATGTTACCACTATTACTTGCTTTCACCCTTGCTCAAGCTGTTCCTGCCACACCACCACCAGAAGAAATATTACAAATCCAATCAGTACGCCCTTTGCCAGGACAATTGGATTCAGTACCAGTATTTAATAGCAATAGTCCAGAACTGGTATTAAAAGAAGGAATTTTACTTTCTACCTTTCCAGCAGCAGGGAAAAAAGTCCCGTCAGCCCATTTAAATTTTCCCTTGCGCGGACAATTTGATATTTTTGCCCATCATATTGCCAAAGCAGAACCACCGGAAAATTTACGTTCTTTGTACTTGGGCATCATCTTACATAATCCTGGTTCTCAACCAGTGACAGTTAATATATTGCAAGGTGCGAGTTATTTAAGTCAACCAGATGCCCCATTTAAGGAAATAGCATCTTTAATTCCCAATGACTTAGGAACAGTTTTTGCCGGTCCTGGAAGTCGGGTGATGTCTGATATTTTGAGAGGGAAAAGACAAGATATTTTCCCCCCACAAATTGTCATTCCTCCAGGGGAAAGCCAGATGTTATTAAATTTACCCATTCCCGTGCAAGGATTAACACCTCCTTTAAATGGTCGGTCTACATATCTGCGACTGCGAAGTAATGGTAATGTTTATGCTGCTAGTTTGGCGATGTTTGCCCGCACAAATATTGATGGTAGTGAACGTGCGCCTAATTTAACAGAATGGCAAAATTTATTAGATAATGGTGAATTATCCACACCCAGAGATAAAGTCCCCACACCCATCACAGGAAACAACAAACCGACAATTTACGGGCGTGTAGCCGGAGTATCCAAGGGTTCTCGATGGTTAGCAGACATAGTAGATGCCCCAAAAAGCAAGTATTTAACCATTCCCCAACCTGGTGCAGCCTTCTCCTACGGTTTGAGTACCTTACATGGAGGAACATTAGGCACAAATCAAATTCAAACCGCACCCATGTTAGTCCGCTATCCTGACACCGCTTATTACGCTCATGGTAATTATGGGACTCAATATAGTCTCAAGTTACCTTTATATAACAATACTCAAAATCAACAAACTGTGAGTATTGCAGTCCAAACTCCCCTGAAAGAAAATCAATTAAGCAAATCTGGACTACGCTTTTTTAAACTACCAGCCCGTCAAATCTTCTTCCGAGGTACTGTACGCTTACGTTATCAAAACCAGGGAAAATGGCAAAATAAATTTGTGCATTTAGTTCAAAAGCGTGGTGAAGCAGGAGAACCATTAGTTTTATTGGATATAAAACCAGAAAATAAATCTTTAGTCCAAGTAGATTTTCTTTATCCACCAGATGCTTCACCACCACAGGTTATAACCGTGTCAACTCAAGCTAGGTAGTTCAACATAACCGAGTCAGATCCCCGACTTCTTCAAGAAATCTGGGTTTGGGGATCTTTTGATATCTTGATTATTCATATTAAAAACTTTGCAAACAACCTCTAAAATGCAAGTTTGAGTCAAAAGAAAGACTTCTAAGAAGATGTTAGCAAAGTTAAAAAAATGAGTAAAAAGAGTTATCAGGGTATAAATTAACATGAAAAATTTACTGCGCGGAATCTACCCCGATATTTCCCTATTATATCCAGGCATTTGCCATACATTATTACCTCTTATTACTTTTCAAGCACCCTCCTAAGAGGTACTAAAACCACTACAACTACCGAAACTTATAGTAGTTTTTTTACTGGAAATATCATCCTAAAAACCGTAATTATTACAATATCTTTCTCGTAATTATTACAATATCTTTCTCATGGAATTTTGGTTATACTAAAAACGGGTCACAGCCTGACTGTTCAAATCGCCAAGAGTGTTGATATACAAAAATTTTTGCCTGGCTAAAAGTCTACTAATCGTCCGTTTTTAGTATATGTATTAGCCAAAGCTTAAAAAGCTTAGTTTTGCTTTGGGTTTTCTCAACTCAACATACCCACATCATTTCCTCTTTTTAGTCTCAAATCCAGTGTTTAATCTCATATTTAAATTTAATAACGCTAAAATCCGTCAAGGAGATACCAAGGATGAATACAAACAGGATAAAATTAGGTAAAGAGAGTTTAGCAACGAAAAATTGTTATTGAAGAACTTTGCTTAACTTCGTTAAAGTCGCACATACTATCCAGAACTTGAGCAATAATGAAGCTCTTTAGATTAAACTTCAGTGTCTAATCTAATACAGATGTGCAACCCTAAAATTCTTTGTTAAGTAGGTGGGCGGAGGAAAATCGAAATATATTTCGTTTTTTAAAATGGCTAAAACTCAACCACAATAACGCATTGGGGTTAATTTACATATCGGCACACATTTTGGTTATTTCACATCCACTTACTTAGGACGTAACTGTTCACACTCCCCCCTATCTTTAACGAGAGATCAAGGGTTTCAATAATTTTAGAGGGGGGAGTGAATAACTACACTTAGGACAATGAAAATGAGTATAAAAAGAATGGAATTGACTAAACAAACTACAAGAAAGCATCAAGAAAATATCCAAAAAATCCTAGAACATCGCTTGCAAGTAGCGAGAACGCAGAATAACGAAAACCTATTGCATCAGTTAGAAGCGGAAATGAGAGAATTTAGCGAACAACCTGAACCTGAAGATGTTAAAGTTGGTTTATTTGGGTTAATTTACAACCGAGTAAAACTATCCCTGAAATAAAAACTTGACTATAACAGTAGACAAAGACCAAATTTAAATATACGTAAACTGAAACAATTGTAGGTACAATTCATAAATTGTACCTGTATTCTTTTGTGCAGATATCTAGTAGGGCACGGCGGAAGTCAAAACGAAGATAGTATAGGCTTTTGGGAGATGTATAATGGTTGGTTTATTTACGCCATTGTGTCCTCGCCAAACTACTTACCCAGCGTTCAAAATCTCATCATCTACAGAAAAATCAACTGCTAATTTATCTGCACCAGTCGCTAAATAATCATTTTCCCAAGAATCTTGCAAACCAGAAATTAAATCATATTTAGGTTGCCAATTTAATTCTATTTGTGCCTTATTCACAGATGCAAAGAAATGTTGGACCCGCATGGGAAAAGCCTTACGTTTACCGAAATCAAACTTTTTCGGATCATAATGAACGATTTTCAGATCATCAGCAGATTTACCAGCAGCTACAGCACAAGCACGGGCTAAACCGTCAAAAGTAACATAGCGATCGCCTGAAATATTATAAATCTCCCCAATCGCCTTTTCATTACCGATTATCTGGGTCATCGCTTGAGCTAAATCCTGAACATGGCCTAGTTGAGTTAGGTGCATTCCATTTCCCGGAATACAAATCGGGCGATCGCGCACAATTCTCTCAAAAAACCAACTTTCCAAAGGATTATAATTTTGCGGCCCGTAGATATAAGTAGGACGAATAGAAGTAAAGGGGATTCCCAACTGCTTCAGGTAAGCTTCCGTCTCATGTTTACCCTTGTGACGACTCTTAGGATCAACAGCATCACCTTCTAAATGGGGCATTTGGTCAGATTTGAGGTAAACACCCGCCGAACTCATATAAACAAAATGTTTCACCCGTCCTTGAAAAACTTCTGCCAGAGGTTGCGTATCCGTGAGTTCCCTACCATTATTGTCAAAAACGACATCAAAACTTGCTGATGCTAACTTTTCTTTGAGTTGAGTTGCATCAGTGCGATCGCCGATAATTTGTCCTACCCCCGCAGGTGCAGCATGATTACCACGATTGAACAAAACCACCTCATGTCCAGCCCTCACCAGTAAATCAGTCAAATACACCCCAATAAACCGAGTTCCACCAATAACCAGAATCCGCATAACTTCCTAACTCCTAAATAACCACAAGTGGCAAAATCAACCTTATCTTTGAGGTTATCAGGTTGCAGTGTGATCTTGGAACATCTTTTGGTAAGATTATGTCTTCTATTAAATCTAGAGATTTTCCTACTTTTGGATCACAATGAGGAATATTTAATATAGCGGTATACAGTTGGATAAAAACATAAACTCGTCATAGAACTTAAGCAGCACAAGACTTTAAACTCTGTCACCTGTCACCTGTCACCTGTCACCTGCTATATCACCGCATTAAAACAGCTTAATTACCTTCCACCCATTCAACTTAACCGTGTCCCTAGAATATGCCTTAGTTCATGAGTGGTTAACCCCTCAAGCCACAGGAGGTTCAGAACTCGTAGTCCAAGAGATATTAAATCACATTGACGCTGATTTGTATGCCCTGATAGATTTTGAATCCAGCAATCCAGAAAGTTACCTGTACAAACGTCAAATTGGCACAACGTTTTTACAGAAATTTCCCCAAGCCCGTCAAGGAGTCCAAAAATATTTACCCTTATTACCCTTGGCCATTGAGCAATTGGATTTGCGAGAATATGAAGTTATCTTATCTTCATCTCATGCTGTAGCTAAAGGAGTCTTAACCACCCCTAATCAATTGCATATCTGTTATAGCCATAGCCCCATGCGCTACGCTTGGGATTTAACCTTTGATTATCTCAACCAAAGCAAACTAGGGCAAGGAGCAATCGGCTGGATCACCCGCCAAATCCTCCATAATTTGCGGCAATGGGACGTAATCAGCGCCAACCGGGTAGATTACTTCATTGCCAACTCCCAACACACAGCCAGACGGATTTGGCGTTGCTATCGGCGGGAAGCAACAGTCATCTATCCACCAGTTAACCTAGATGAATGTCCCTTTTCCTCGGAAAAAGAGGATTTTTACCTGATAGTTTCTCGATTAGTCAGTTATAAACAAGTTTCTTTAATTGTCCAGGCTTTTAATCAGCTAAAAAAACCCCTGATCATTATTGGCACAGGTCCCCAAATGAACAAATTACGGGAAATAGCCCAACCACATATTCAAATCTTAGGATGGCAACCCGATCATATCGTCAAAAATTATATGTCCCGTGCCAAAGCCTTTGTTTATGCAGCTTGCGAAGACTTTGGCATTGCCCTAGTTGAAGCCCAAGCTTGTGGAACTCCCGTAATTGCCTATGGTGCAGGTGGTGCATTAGAAACAGTTAGAGATATTCAAACACATCCTGATACAGGAACTGGTATATTATTCAAAATCCAAACAGTAGGAGCTTTAGTAGATGCCGTAGAAAAATTTGTAGATCAGCAACATTTATACAGTTATGAGTATATACAAACACACGCTAATCAATTTTCTCGCCAGGTTTTTGCAGAACGTTATCTCAGTTTTGTGAATGAATGTCGAGAAAAAGGAGTTTACAGACAGTAAACATCAGCCTTTTGGATTTATTTTCTCAGAAGACAGTGAATTTTTCCTCAAAATTACTGCCTTTTAGCTTTAAGATCGGGACTATGTGTGGTGTGGATTATAAAGGAGTATGATGACTGCCCAGAGTTCACTCCTCTCCGGCAAACGATACCCGCGAAAGGATAACAGTACATCTATGACTGTTTTATCAAAACGTGGTCAAAAAGTTAAACAGCCAAAGGTGAAATCCAGAAGTTTATCTTTTCAGGGTTTATACGGAGAGTTTTTTAAACGACTGTTTGATATAGTTTTTTCATTGTCGGTCTTGATTTTGTTTTCTCCCATTTACATGATATTGGCCTTATTGATAGCCATAAGCTCAAAGGGGCCGATCTTTTATGTTCAAGAACGGGTAGGCAAAAACTACCGCAGCTTTAATTGTATTAAGTTTCGCACTATGGTCAACAATGCTGACGAAATTCTCGTCGAAATGATGACCACATCACCTAGTCTGCGAGCAGAATTTGAAGACAACTTTAAGCTGAAAACAGACCCAAGAATCACTAAAATTGGCCATTTTTTGCGAATTACCAGCTTAGATGAATTTCCCCAATTTTGGAATGTTCTCAAAGGAGATATGAGTGTAGTTGGTCCAAGACCTTTGGTGGCAGAAGAATTAATAAAATATGGTGATTATATCAATCATGTTTTAACAATTCGTCCGGGAATTACTGGTTTGTGGCAAGTATCTGGGCGGAATGATATTCCCTATCCTCGCCGGGTACAAATAGACTTACATTATGTCAATTTTCGGAATTTTTGGCTTGATTTGTGGATTATCCTCAAAACAGTTAATGTTGTCATCATGCCCAAAAATAAAGGAGCTTACTAGGTAAGTATACCAATTCCCTCTTATGGGGCAACATTATGCCCCAAAAACCATTTTTGACAGCAAAGGTATAAAATTCATTTATTTTTATAGTATAGGCAATAATTAATACACTTACAACAGAATTCAGGATTCAGGAGTAAAACTGGCTTTGTGTATAGGTTTCAATTGAGATTTTGCACCTCCTAACTACGCAACCTGCTGTAAAATCAAGAATTTTAATTGACATAAACCTATAATTATTTGTTAAAGTGTTTTTTAGCAAAAATATTTGTTGACCCTGATTTAATAGCAACTAATATTTGCAGCCTGACTATTGGGCAGTTATGTAACTTAACTGCTAATTTATATCATATATCAGACTGTTTGTAATCTTTAACTAAAAACAACAAGGCATCACCAATCATGACACAAAGAAAACGGTCTTTAATTACTGGTATTACTGGTCAAGATGGTTCTTATTTAACCGAACTTTTACTAGAACAAGGTTATGAAGTACACGGAATTATTCGCCGTACTTCCACTTTTAACACAGACAGAATTGATCATATGTACGAAGATCCTCATAACGATGGCGCAAGACTATTTCTTCACTATGGTGATTTGACGGACGGAACAACTCTGCGACGAATTTTAGAAGAAGTCAAACCTACAGAAATTTATAATTTAGGCGCTCAATCCCACGTCCGAGTCAGTTTTGATTCACCTGAATATACAGTAGATGCTGTAGGTATGGGGACATTGCGTTTATTGGAAGCAGTCCGCGATTATCAACAGCGGACTGGGATTGAAGTCCGTTTCTATCAAGCCGGTTCTTCGGAAATGTATGGTTTGGTGCAAGCAGTTCCTCAAAGTGAAACCACACCTTTTTATCCCCGCAGTCCCTACGCTTGTGCTAAGGTGTACGCTCACTGGCAAACGGTGAATTACCGTGAATCTTACAATTTGTTTGCTTGTAATGGTATTTTGTTTAATCATGAATCTCCAAGACGGGGTGAAACATTTGTTACCCGCAAAATAACCAGAGCCGTAGCCCGTATTGTCGCTGGCAAACAAAAAAATATCTACATGGGTAATTTGGACTCCAAGAGAGATTGGGGTTATGCGAAAGATTACGTAAGAGCAATGTGGTTGATGTTGCAGCAAGAGCAACCAGATGATTATGTAGTGGCGACTGGTGAAACCCATTCAGTCAAAGAGTTTCTAGAATTAGCATTTGGTTATGTCAATCTTGATTGGCAGAAATACGTAGAGTTTGATCAGCGCTATTTGCGTCCTGCTGAAGTAGATTTACTAATTGGTGATCCCACTAAAGCACAGCAGAAATTAGGCTGGCAACCATCGGTAACATTTAAAGAACTGGTGGCGCTAATGGTAGAAGCTGATTTACAAGCTGTGGGTTGTACTTCCTCCAATGGTAATGGTGGAAAACAAATTCAAGATATTGCTACTACCCGTCAAGAATTAGGATCTCTGCACTTTTAATTCAGATCAAGGATAATAATATGACAGCCTTAGAATTAGAAAATAAACGAATTCTTGTCACCGGTGGGGCGGGTTTTCTCGGTCGTCAAGTGATAGATCAATTGTGTCAGCATGGCGCTAATCGTGAGAAGATTACAGTGACGCGATCGCACGATTGTGATCTGCGGGTTTGGGAAAATTGCCAACGAGCGGCAGACCAACAGGATATTATCATTCATCTAGCTGCCCATGTGGGTGGAATTGGTCTGAATCGAGAAAAACCCGGCGAGTTATTTTACGATAACTTGATGATGGGAACTCAGTTAATCCATGCTGCTTATCAACAGGGGATAGAAAAGTTCGTTTGTGTAGGAACTATCTGCGCTTATCCTAAATTTACCCCCGTCCCCTTTAAAGAAGATGACCTTTGGAGTGGTTATCCAGAAGAGACTAACGCCCCCTACGGAGTGGCGAAAAAAGCCCTGTTAGTCCAACTGCAATCCTATCGTCAGCAGTATGGCTTTAATGGTATTTATCTCTTGCCTGTGAATTTATACGGACCAGAAGATAACTTCAACCCCAGCAGTTCTCATGTTATTCCTGCTTTAATTCGTAAAGTGCAAGAAGCCCAAACCAGGGGAGAAAAACAACTTCCTGTGTGGGGTGATGGTTCTCCTACCCGTGAATTTTTGTATTCTACAGACGCAGCACGGGGAATAGTCATGGGAACACAGTTTTATAATGATGCTGAACCCGTCAATTTAGGAACTGGTTACGAAATCTCTATCAAAGATCTAATTACCTTAATTTGCGAATTGATGGAATATGAGGGTGAACTTGTTTGGGAAACCGACAAACCCAATGGCCAACCTCGACGTTGTTTGGATACGGAAAGGGCAAAACAGGCTTTTGGTTTTACTGCTGAAGTAGAATTTAGAGAAGGGTTGAAAAATACTATTGATTGGTGGCGCAAAAACGCTGCATAGAGTATTTCGTCATCTCGTTCCCAGTCTTCGACTGGGAATGCCTTTATAGAGTCTCTGACTCACGATTATACACACAAAGGCAGAGCCTTCTTAATTCATTCCCATACAGAGTACGGGAACGAGAGAAAAGAAAAATAGGACTTACGCAAGTGTCACAAAAAAATCTGTTGTAGGGTGCTTTACTACTGCATAAATCCTGCAAATAAACAGATTGTTGATATCTGACGCACCCTACCAATGTGCCACTTGCGTAAGTCCTGAAAAAATCCAACATTGTATTAGGCTTTGCAAAAAATAAATTAACAACTAAATAATAGAATAAGAGTAAAATCAAGTTATACTCTTAGTTAGAAAAGAGGTATAACTCAATGACAAGCATCAAAACGGCTATTTCCATTGAAGAATCACTTTACGAAGAAGTAATAGCTTTAGCGCATGAAATGAAAATACCTCGCAGTAAATTAGTTGCTTTAGCAATGGCAGAATTTCTGCGTCGTCAAAAACATCGCCAATTAGTAGAAAGTATCAATGAAGCTTATGCAGATGATCTAGATGAATCGGAACAAATCATGTTAACAGCAATGCGATATCATCAAGGACAATTACAAGAAAAAGAATGGTAATTAAGCAAGGTGATATTTATTGGATTGATTTGGGAGAACCAATAGGTTCAGAACCAGCTTATATTCGTCCTTATGTGGTGATCCAAAATGACTTACTCAACGGTTCTCAAATTAAAACCGTAATAGTTTGTGCATTAACTTCTAATTTGAGACGAGCTAAGGCGATAGGTAATGTTTTACTAGAGTTAGGAGAAGCTAATTTTGACAGAGAAAGTGTAGTAAATGTATCGCAAATTTTTACAGTAGATAAAGCTCTATTAACTGAAAAAATTGGCACGCTATCTCAAAAAAGAATTAGACAAATTTTAGCCGGGTTAGCAATAGTAACAGAACCACAAGAAATAGATTTTGATAAAATTTAAAGTCATATTCAGCTTTGCAAAAAATAAATTCACAATTAAATAAAAAAGAACTGCGGCGGATTTTACTCCAAAAACGTCAGTCAATGACATTATTAGAATGGAGAGAAAAGAGCGATCGCCTCACCACCAATATCCAAAACTCGGTTATATTTAATCAAGCAAATACAATTCTCGCTTTTTTTAGCTTTCGTCAAGAACCTGATATTAGCTCGCTGTATAGGAACACTAACAAACGTTGGGGTTTTCCCCGTTGTGTTGATAAGTCTCTAGTTTGGCATTCTTGGCAACCTGATGACACAATTAATATCGGTGCTTATGGGATTACAGAACCTCACCACGAAGCACCGATAATTGAGATTGAGGAAGTAGATTTAATACTTATTCCCTGTGTGGGTTGTGATGTCCAAGGATACCGCTTAGGTTATGGTGGTGGATATTATGACCGTTTGTTAAATTCACCCGCTTGGAAGACAAAAGCAACTATAGGAGTGGTTTTTGATTTTGCTTATTTATCTCAATTACCTGTTGATACTTGGGATAAACCTTTGCAAAGGGTGATTACAGAAAATGGATAAAAAAGTGGGGAAAAGCAACATCAGGTAAAAAATAATTTATGATTATTTAAAACCACTGTTTCTTATCCAAAATTATCAGCTATGCCTTTAAGTTGGAACGAAATCAAAAGTCGAGCGATCGCATTTTCTCAAGAATGGGAACATGAAACCTCAGAAGATGCCGAAGCTAAATCATTTTGGGATCGTTTTTTTCATGTTTTTGGTATTTCTCGGCGACGGGTGGCGACATTTGAACAATCTGTAAAAAAAGCCGATAATAAACAAGGTTTTATTGATTTACTCTGGAAAGGTGTAATTTTAGTAGAACATAAATCTAGGGGAAAAAGTCTAGATAAAGCTATGCAGCAAGCTAAAGATTATTTCCCTGGTTTAAAAGAACATGAATTACCAAAATATATTTTAGTTTCTGATTTCCAAAAGTTTAAACTCTACGACTTAGATACTAATATTACCACAGAATTTGAACTAAAAGATTTTATTAATCAGGTTCATTTATTCGGTTTTATGGCTGGTTATGAAAAACGCACCTATAAAGATGAAGATCCGGTCAATATACAAGCTGCTGAATTAATGGGGAAACTACATGATAAACTAGAAGCAGTTGGTTATCGAGGTCATGATTTAGAAGTCTATTTAGTCCGGTTACTCTTCTGTTTATTTGCTGATGATACAGGCATTTTTGATAAAGGTATTTTTTGGGAATATATTGATTTACATACTAAATCAGATGGTAGTGATTTAGCAATGCACATTGCTTCTATTTTTCATACATTAAATACACCACCGGAAAAAAGATTAACAAATTTAGATACTAATTTGGCTCAGTTTCCCTATGTGAATGGTAACTTATTTGCAGAGGTTTTACAACCGGCTGCTTTTGATAGCAAAATGCGGGAAATGTTTTTAGAAGCTTGTGGTTTTGACTGGGGTAAAATCTCACCGGCTATTTTTGGTTCGATGTTTCAAGCGGTCATGAATCCCAAGGAAAGACGAAATTTAGGCGCTCATTATACCTCGGAAAAAAATATTCAAAAGTTGATTAAACCTCTATTTTTAGATGATTTATATTTAGAATTGGAAAAAGTCAAAAGTAATCGGGGTAAACTCCAAGAATTACATCAAAAAATCGCTAGTCTTTATTTTCTTGATCCTGCTTGTGGTTGCGGTAATTTCTTAATTATCACTTATCGGGAATTGCGAGAGCTAGAGATTAAAATTTTGCAAGCATTGAATAAAAATGGACAGCAATTTATTAATATTCAAGATATTATTAAGGTTAATGTAGATCAATTTGCGGGTATTGAATATGATGAATTTGCGGTGCGTGTTGCTGAGGTGGCAATGTGGTTAATTGACCATCAAATGAATATTCAGGTTAGTCATGAATTTGGTCAATATTTTTTCAGAGTTCCTTTAACTAAATCTGCAAAAATTGTTCATGGTAATTCATTAAGAATTGATTGGGAAACCGTTGTAGAGAAGGAAAGCTTGAGTTTCATCTTTAGATGACTTTTGCCATTAGATTGGGAATTCATTCCCAGTCGGACTTAGTAGCAAAGATGCAGAAGGCAAATATAGTCCATACTGCCAATATATTGTTTGGTATTTAAACAAAAGATTAAATAACCCTTAAACCGTGTAATAAGCTACTCTCACATCATGATCAAATCTGATATCTTCTGTAAAAATTATGTAGAAGTTATCAGGTGGAGTCATGAGTAAAATTAACGGATTTGTAGGTCGTCGTAACTTCTTAAAATTCGTAGGTTTAAGTACCTTGAGTATGGGTACTTTGACTGCTTGCAATGAAATCATTACTAACCGTTCAGAAATTACAATTCCTGAAAATAATCCTAATCCTAATCCAGTTAGTGCAGAGGAAGCAAAAAGAAGATTAATAGCAGGAAACAGAAGATTTGTTAATCAAAATCGTCAATATCCTAATCAATCGAAAAAACGTTTACTATCAGTATCTAAAAAACAATATCCTTATGCAGCAATATTAGGATGTGCAGATTCTCGCGTACCACCAGAAATAATTTTTGATCAAGGATTAGGAGATTTATTTGTTGTGCGGATAGCTGGTAATATTGCCAGTAATGAAACCATTGGAAGTTTAGAATATGCTACCGCTAATTTAGGAACACAACTAATAGTTGTTTTAGGTCATAAAGGATGTGGTGCAGTATCAGCAGCAATTGACAATCAACCAGATAATGGTAAAATTAACTCTGTGATTGATGACATTAAGCCAGGTTTATCGGCAACTCCCAGAACAGGAAGTAATATTAATGATGATAACAATCCAGTGATTAATAATATTGAATACCAAGCTAAAAAATTGCAGAATAATTCACAAATTATAGATAAATTAATCCGTGATGACAGATTAAAAATTATCAGTGCTTACTATGATATTAATACTGGTAAAGTTAGATTCTTAACTTGATATTTATCCTTCTTTTTTCTTTATCTGCGTTTGCAAGCTATCATGAATCTTCAACTAAAAACAAATCATCTAGAAATTATCAAAAATCATGCTCAAACAACCTACCCAGATGAATGCTGTGGGCTAATTTTAGGTTATAAAAATAATGAATATAAAATTGTAGTAGAAATCATCCCCACAGAGAACGTCTGGAATACAGAAAAGAGTAACTTTACAGAAGACCAAGAAAATAGTACCAGAAGACGATATGCAATATCGCCTCAAGTCATGTTACAAACGCAAAAAGCAGCGAGAAACCGTAACTTAAATATTATTGGTATCTATCATTCCCATCCTGACTATCCAGCTATTCCTTCAGAATGGGATAGAATATACGCTTGGCCAGAATACTCTTATGTGATATCATCCGTACAAAATGCTCAAGCTGGTGAACTGCAAAGCTGGACTCTTGATGACAACCACCAATTTCAAGCCGAGACAATTGAACTGATAAAATTAGCAAATTTAAGTTAACATTAATACTCCGCGCTGATTCCTACAACTGCTATGCTAAATCCCAACCTGGATGAAATCCAGTTGACGAAAGACGACTACGAACGCTATTCCCGCCACTTAATTTTGCCAGAAGTGGGTATGGAAGGGCAAAAACGCCTAAAAGCCGCCAGTGTATTGTGTATTGGTACGGGTGGATTAGGCTCACCATTACTGTTATATCTTGCAGCCGCAGGTATAGGCAGAATTGGTATTGTTGATTTTGATGTTGTGGATACTTCTAACCTGCAACGTCAAGTTATTCACGGGACATCCTGGGTAGGTAAACCGAAAATCGAATCAGCAAAAAACCGGATTCATGAAATTAACCCCCATTGTCAGGTTGATTTGTATGAAACCCGGTTGAGTTCAGAAAACGCCTTAGATATTATTCGGCCTTACGATATTGTTGTTGATGGAACTGATAACTTCCCGACGCGGTATTTAGTCAACGACGCTTGCGTATTGTTGAATAAACCCAACGTTTACGGTTCTATCTTCCGGTTTGAAGGACAAGCAACCGTCTTTAACTATGAAGGTGGTCCTAACTATCGTGACTTGTACCCCGAACCACCACCACCAGGAATGGTTCCTTCCTGTGCAGAAGGTGGAGTGCTGGGAATTTTACCGGGAATGATTGGGATTATTCAAGCCACAGAGACAGTGAAAATTATTCTGGGGAATGGTACTACCTTGAGTGGTAGACTTGTGCTTTATAATGCCTTGGATATGAAATTCCGGGAGTTGAAACTGCGTCCTAACCCCATCCGTCCAGTTATTGACAAGCTAATAGATTACGAACAATTCTGTGGTATTCCCCAAGCCCAAGCTGAAGAAGCGAAACAGCAAATGGAAATTCAAGAAATGACTGTGAAGGAGTTGAAGGCGTTATTAGATGGTGGGGCAAAGGATTTTGTGCTGCTAGACGTGCGTAATCCTCATGAGTATGAAATTGCGAGAATTCCTGGTTCTGTGTTAGTGCCTTTACCAGATATTGAAAATGGTGATGGTGTGGCTAAGGTGAAGGAATTACTCAATGGACACCGTTTAATTGCTCATTGTAAAATGGGTGGACGTTCCGCGAAAGCCTTGGCTATCTTGAAGGAAGCGGGGATTACTGGGACAAATGTTAAAGGGGGAATTAATGCTTGGAGTCAAGAAGTGGATGCTTCTGTTCCTCAGTATTAATCATTTTTTTTCAGGATTGTTGATCATGTTTAGCAAAAACCTATAACTATCTCCAGTCCGATGTTAACAGCAAGATACCCGATATTTTAGATAGTTGGGTATCTTGTGATGATGTATATAGAGGCATCTATTTTAGTTATTGATATAATTTATACAAAAAAATCTTTAAAAAATACCAAAATTGTCCATTACCTATACTTCTTTTAAAGAGTAAGATGTCTAAAGTTTGCACAAACTTCATGAAAAATTTAGCCATAACAGTTTCCAGCTAGAAGAGGACATCCCGTAATCATAAAACATGGCTTGAGCAGAATGTGGTATTACCCCTGCTGCTTGATTTAGATACTAAAAGACTTTTAGCTTTCCTGCTATCAATAAATAGAGATTGAGGGTCAATTTACTTTCAAAAACTCAACTTGAGCAGTACCTATCGTCACAGCAACTTGCCGAAACAACAATATATTGCATTATGGATACGCTTTCCACAACTAAGTCTAAGATTCTGATTGTAGATGATGATGCCAGTGTCCGCAACTTGATTCAGCGTTTCTTGAGTCGTAAATATGAAATAGAATCAGCCGCGGACGGTAAAACGGCTCTTGTTGCTTTTGAAAAATTAAATCCGGCTTTAGTAATTCTTGATTGGAATTTACCAGACGCAAATGGCTATAAATTGTGTCAAGAGATGCAGAGTCGTACTAATGTTTTGGTAATGATGCTGACTAGTCGCAATGATGAAGCTGATAAAATCAAGGTTTTGGCTGCTGGTGCGGATGATTTTTTAACTAAACCATTTAGTCTGGCGGAGGTGGAAGTTAGGGTAGAAGCACTATTAAGGCGTGTTCGCTATATTCATCCCGGTGTTTCACAACGCCTCACTTTTAATCAGTTGTCTATTAATTCGGACGCACGGGAGGTTACACTCAATAATAAAGCTTTGCCTTTGACTGCTTTGGAGTTTAATATTTTACATTTTCTGGCTACCCATCCTGGACAAGCATGGAGTCGCACTCAATTAATTCAAAAGATTTGGGGGTGTGATTATGTGGGAGATGGGCGCGTTGTTGATGTGCATATTGGTCAATTACGCAAGAAAATGGAGGCTGATTCTAGTATGCCGGAGTTTATTAAGACGGTACGGGGTTATGGCTATAAGTTTGATCCACCTGAAAATCCCACAGTTTAAATTTGGCTAAATTGATGGTTGGGATGGCTTAACAATTTGCTCAAATCTGGGCTTGATGAGATGATTTAGGTGATTAATCAATAGATATTGGAGCTAAAGTCTGTCAGGGAGTCGTATCTACTCAAGCCTCGGATAAAACCTTTAATTTTTGGGTTCTATAGGATATTCTCATTATATTTCTCCATATTCTCTGGTTTAGGATAAACTGCACTGTTAGCTTTAAAAAATATATATGCAAATTACTGTCATGACTTTTAATCTCCGCTATGATAAACCAGATCCTGGGGTGCGTCAGTGGAAAAAGCGTCTGGGGGCGATCGCTTCTTTAATTCAATATTACAAACCGGATTTGCTGGGTACACAGGAGGGTAAACCCCATCAATTGGCGGATTTACAAGCACTCTTACCTGAATATAACATTATTGGGGGCGATCGCACTGGGACAGGAACGGGTGAACATTGTGCAATTTTCTACAACCCACAATGTCTAAAACTTCAGGAAACACAGGATTTTTATCTCAGTGATACTCCAGAAATTCCTGGTAGTATTACTTGGGGAACTCGTTTACCACGTATGGCTACTTGGGCTAATTTTGCAGTTGCTAATCCTGGTCTATCTTTAACTATATTAAATACCCATCTAGATCACGAAAATGCCAAATCTAGGGAGTTAAGTGCAGCTTTAATTAGTCAACGGTTGGCGGAATTTCCACCAGAGGACTATTTGCTAGTCACAGGAGATTTTAACGCTAATCCTGATACTCCAGAACGGCGAATTTTTCTATCTCCTTTAGCCAATGGTAAAGAATTACAAGATCCTTTAGCTAATTTTCCTCTAGAACAACAAAAAACTTTTCACAATTTTACAGGTGAAGCCTGGGATGCTATTGATACTATATATTGCGAGATATCTTTCTCAGTAGAACAAGTCATTATTAATCGTCAACAGTGGGGAGGTGTGTGGCCTTCTGACCATTTTCCCGTGATTGTGAAATTAACAGTTCTAAAATCTGAATAGTTCAAGCTGACTTCACCCGGATTTCTCACCCTAACTTCTGTCTTACCAAATCCACCGCCAAATTAATCGCTGCTTTCATACTTGTTGCATCAGCAATACCTTTACCGACAATATCAAAGGCTGTTCCATGATCAGGGGAAGTCCGCACAAACGGTAAACCAATGGTGGTATTTACAGCCCGATCAAAAGCCATCAACTTCACGGGAATTAAACCTTGGTCATGATACAGTGCCAAGTAAGCATCAGCGGGATTTTTAACTGGAGAATTACCATACCAAGCTATACCCGGTTTCACCCACATTGTATCTGGGGGGATGGGTCCCTCTAGCTGTAAATGGGGGCGTTTTTGGCGTTCAGATTCCAACCAGGGAATTAACCAATCTATTTCTTCTGTTCCCAGTTGTCCCATTTCTCCACTGTGGGGATTTAATCCAGCGATCGCAATTCTCCCATTTTTAATCCCCAAATCATTTTCCAAATACTCCACCAGCAAATCTAATTTCTTTGTTAATAACTGTGGTGTTAAGGTGGCAGATACTTGACATAAAGGAATATGTGTGGTAGCAAGTAACGCCCGCAGAGTCCAACCAGTAAAAGGCGATCGCCCCACAAACAACATCCCAAAACGCTCCACACCAGCCCTTTCGGCTAAAAGTTCCGTTTGTCCTGGATAATTGTAACCAGCAGCCTTCCAAGCAGATTTAGCGATGGGTCCTGTCACAATCCCATCAAACTCACCCGCCAAAGTTTGGGATATGGCATATTCCATATAAGCAAAACTCGCCGCACCACTAGCTGCATTGCCGACACCAGTAATAATTTCACCAGCGCTAGGCACATCAACTATAGACAAATCAGCAGGATTGACCAAAGGGAGAGAATTATCAATATTTTTACTGCTATTTTCATAAACTTGAGTTAATAAAATTCTACTCCCCACCACCACAACATCACAATTTCGAGTAACTTCAGGATCAGCCAAAGCCTTCACAATTACCTCAGAACCAATACCCGCTGGATCTCCCAGTGTCAGCACCAAACGCGGACGTTTATCTTGATTAATCATTTATTGTAGGGGCGGGGTTTCCCCGCCCATCCTCAAATATCATCCCTAAATTGGTTTAGAATTATTTATAAGGTTTAATCTCAATAATTCTGATAGACCCAGTTTACCTGAATCCTCAAAGTTGAAAATAAGATTTGAGCCTTCAAATCAAATTCAGCAGTCTGAAAAACAGGAAACATAAATCAACAATCCACAAAGGAGCATTACAGCAAATGGGCGGCGAAATATTAAATGCAGCTATGCTATCTTTCGGTCTAATCTTCGTAGGTTGGGCGATCGGTGCTTTGTTACTCAAAATTCAAGGCGCAGAAGAATAGAACGGAAGCAGGGGACACAGGGGAAGCAAAGGACGCAGACGGAGAAAAAATTAATTCTTCATCCTGACTCGGTGACTCCTGACTCCTGACTCGGTGACTCGGTGACTCCTAAATCTTTTATTAAAACGATGTAAAGTTTTATTTACATAACTAATTCTGTTAAGATTCTTTTCATAAACATTAAAATATATAACCAACCCCATGACATTATTAATAGTCGGTGCAACTGGCACCTTGGGAAGACAAGTGGCTCGTCGCGCAATTGATGAAGGATACAAAGTCCGCTGTCTAGTTCGGAGTCCTAAAAAAGCTGCTTTTCTCAAAGAATGGGGTGCAGAATTGGTACGAGGAAACTTGTGCAATCCGCAGACCCTGACGGAAGCATTGACGGGAGTAACAGCAGTTATTGATGCCGCTACATCCCGTGCTACAGATTCCCTAACTATTAAAGAGGTAGATTGGGATGGAAAAGTAGCATTAATTCAAGCAGCCAAAGCCGCTGGTGTAGAAAGATTTATCTTCTTTTCAATTCTCGATGCTGATAAATATCCCAATGTACCGCTGATGGAAATTAAGGGATGTACAGAAGCATATTTAGCAGAATCCGGTTTAAACTACACCATTTTACGTTTAGCTGGATTTATGCAAGGATTAATTGGTCAATATGGCATACCTATTTTAGAAAAACAACCAGTATGGGTGACAGGAACATCCTCACCCATTGGCTACATGGATACTCAAGATATTGCTAAATTTGCAGTGCGGGCTTTGACAGTACCAGAAACAGAAAAGCAAGCTTTCCCGGTCGTGGGAACTCGTGCTTGGAGTGCTGAGGAAATTATTAATCTTTGTGAACGCTTATCTGATAGAGACGCAAAAGTTACACGAATGCCCATTGGATTATTACGGGCTGTGCGGAATTTACTGCGCTTCTTTCAATGGGGATGGAATGTTTCTGATAGGTTAGCTTTTACAGAAGTTTTAGCCAGTGGTAAAGCTCTAAATGCAGAAAATATGGACGAAGTATATACTGTTTTTGGTTTAGATAAACAACAAACCACCACACTGGAAGTATATCTACAAGAATATTTCAGCCGGATTATGAACAAGCTGAAACAGTTAGATTACGAGAAAGCTAAAAGCAAAAAGCTCAAAAGTAAAAAGACTCCCTTTAAAGAATCTTCCAAAGCCAATAGTCAATAAATATGAGACTTATGGTTACATTAGTCCAAAATGTGTAACTATGAGATACATAAAAAACAGCCCTTAAACTTGGATATTTGAGTGTGCCGAAAGCAGGCATTATCTATAACGACGTTAAACCGATAGCGAGTAGTGTCGCTATTGAACTAAAAGACAAACTTACCGCTGCTGGTTGGGATGTGTACATCACAGCTAGTATCGGTGGGATATTGGGCTATTCTCAACCAGATAGTCCTGTCTTTCACACCCCCATTGAAGGTCTTACGCCCCCTGGCTTTGACTCAGATATGAAATTTACTGTGGTGTTAGGAGGAGATGGAACTGTATTAGCAGCATCACGCCTGGTAGCACCCTGTGGTATCCCCATGCTGACAGTAAATACTGGTCACATGGGATTTTTGACGGAAACTTATCTTAACCTATTACCCCAAGCCTTAGAACAGGCAATGGCGGGTGCATATCAGGTTGAAGATAGAGCTATGCTCACCGTTAAAGTTATGCGGGGAGATACGGTGAAATGGGAAGCCCTATGTTTAAATGAGATGGTGCTACATCGAGAACCTTTAACTTGTATGTGCCATTTTGAAATTGCGGTGGGACGACATTCGCCTGTGGATATTGCGGCTGATGGAATTATTGTTTCTACTCCAACTGGTTCAACGGCTTATTCTTTAAGCGCAGGTGGTCCAGTAATTACTCCCGGTGTGCCTGTGTTGCAGTTAGTACCTATTTGTCCTCATTCTCTGGCTTCTAGGGCTTTGGTGTTTCCCGATAGTGAACCGATTAATATCTATCCTGTGAACATTCCCCGGTTGGTGATGGTGGTAGATGGCAATGGTGGATGTTATATTTTACCGGAAGATCGGGTATATTTAGAGCGATCGCCCTATAGCGCCCGATTTATTCGTCTCCAGTCACCGGAATTTTTCCGTGTTCTTCGGGAAAAACTCGGTTGGGGTTTACCGCATATTGCTAAACCCAATTCGGTAGAATTGCCTTAATTGTCATTTGTGTAATTGTCAGTTAGGTAGTCTGTGGTGGTAAATGCCAACTTAGTGTAACTCACACTTCTTCATCTGGTAAAACTGATATTTCCTATTTACCATCTAGAAGTTAGTTGGCTATATTATCCATAATTTTAGTACCATATACGGCGATCGCTCACAACTATGACAATTTTAGGCGAACTGACAAATCAGCACTTGCGCGATCTCAGTGCAGTAGCAATAATTCACGGTTTTATTTTCTAGCTACTGCTACCTCAATCGCTGAAACAAAGGTCAGTGAAAAAAACGAGAAGCTGTTGGGTTTCACCCTTCAACCCAACCTACGGGAGAACAGTCATACTATTAGCAATAGTCCAAATATCTACTAAAAGCAATAATAAGGTACAACCAAATAAAATGATATACATCCAAGGTTGCGAGAAAGGGTTAACATCGTGAGTATTAATATTAGTTTTTTCTTGAACAATCTTGAGTAACCGAGATAAACCAGCTATACGCATGGGTAATAAATAACCTTTATCATCATGACTGACAAAATAATATACTAATCCACCTTGACCTGTAGTACGTGGTTTCAAATCTTTAATATCCGACCAAAGCAAAGACCAACCGGGAAGGAAAAAGCGTGGTATCCACATTGGATAAGTGACTTGAATTTTTTCCTCATCTGCTATTACTCTTTCAGAAAGTACAGCATATAAAATCACAAAACCAGCGATAATTCCTATAATTAACAATGATGGAGGAACAGAGGCTGAAGTAACTTTAGCTAAAATAGGTAAAGGAACTGTTAAAGCTATATATAATGTTAATAATGTGATGCGAATGATGGGGGATAAGCGAAAAATAGAATTTGTGGTCATGGTAGTAATTAAAAATGAAGTTAGCTATATTTATAGTAAATGATTTAATTTTATTTTTGTGCTTTCAATTTTTACAGCTTTTGAATAGAAAATAATCTAACCTTGAAGTCAAGTTATTGATTGATATTACTTACCGATAAAATTGCTCAATCAAATCAATCTCAAGTTAAGTTATCGGAATTACTTCTTTTACATGAATTAGAAGAAACTGAACCGTTGTTTGAACGATATAAAGACACAGGTAGAGATATCACATTATGAAATATTTATTAGATACTTGTGTTATTTATGAATATCTATGGTGTATAGTTAAATTAGCGTAACAACATAAGCGAAATTCGATAATGGTACAAATTATGTTGCAAGCAATTGAAGGAATTTACAAACACGGTAAGGTAGAACTTAAAGAATTACCATCTGATATTTCAGAAAGTCTTGTTATTGTCACATTTTTAAAACCTAAAAAACTTCCACAAAAAAAACAAATAATGCAGTTTGGTATGTTTTCTGGAAATCAGCAGTCAACAGAAGCTGATTTTGAAATTGTTGAATTTCATGGAGATACTGAAGATAGCTTAGACTGGTCATAACTAATTATGAAATATGTCTTAGATACTCATGCTCTGATATGGTTTCTCGAAGGTAATTTCAAGTTAGGTGCAAATGCTAAAGCTGCTGGAATTGCTTCTGGTGTCAGTCGAGGATGTGATTCTAAGATTTGTTCTGCGGTTTCACCGGCGGCTAATTTTTCTAAAATTAACTCAACTGTAATGCGTGTACCAGCAATTACAGGTTTTCCCATCATCACTTCTGGATGGGATACAATTATTTGTTTAAGCTGCTTTTGCATTATCTTTTCTCATCACTTGCTTCTTCTATGATTACACTCTTTTGGAAGCGATCGCTCACAACCCTAATTTTAAACGAACTGCTTGCAGCAGCGCTTCGCTATCGCAATTCCAACTTATCCCTAAATGGCGATCGCTCATAACTACCACAATTTTAACGGAGTGCTTCGCTATCGCACTACCCTAATTTTAGGCAAACTTACAAGTCAGCACTTGCACTATCGTCACCTCAATCACTTAAGTAAGGTCAGTGAATAAACGAGAAGCTATTGGGTTTCATACTTGAACTTAACGTACAAGATCGGCGATCGCACTAGGTTATAAATAGATTATACTAAACAATCATGTATAGATAAAATTATTAGTACAGGTAAAGATGCTTACACTTCTGAGTCGTTATAAAATCATTAAAGAAATAGGTCAAGGTGGCTTTGGAGATACTTATTTAGCTGAAGATACCGCCTTACCAGGAAATCCTAAATGTGTAGTTAAGCACTTGAAGCGCAATCCTGATCCTAGTGTATTGGCAATTTCTCAAAGATTATTTGAAAATGAAGCCAAGATATTACAAGATTTAGGTAAATATGATCAAATTCCTGCCCTTTATGCTTATTTTACAGAAACCGGTGAATTTTATCTTGTGCAAGAATTTGTAGATGGATATGATTTGAATACAGAGATTATTCCTGGTAAAAAATTAATTGAAAAACAGACAATTAAACTACTACAAGAAATTCTGGAAATTTTAGCAATTGTTCATCAAAATAATATTATTCATCGAGATATTAAACCATCAAATATAATGCGTCGCAGTGCTGATGGTAAAATAGTTTTAATTGATTTTGGAGCAGTTAAAGAAATTGCGGCTTTTACAGTTAATTCAAAAGGGAAAACAAGTTTAACTGTAGGTATTGGTACACCTGGATATATGCCTTCTGAACAGGCAAATGGTAAACCCAAATTTGCTAGTGATGTTTATGCTGTAGGAATAATTGGTATTCAAGCTGTAACAGGTTTATTACCAGCACAACTTGAGGAAGATTCGACTACTGGGGAAATAATTTGGCGAAATCATGCCCAAGTTAGTGATAGATTTGCTGAAGTTCTAAATAATATGGTACGTGACCATTTTAGTCAACGTTATAAAAATGCCAGTGAAGCCTTACAATTATTAAATACAATTGATAATAAGAGAGATTTTCCTACTAAAATATTGGCTGGTTTTGGTGTAGCAGTAGCTGTTAGTTTTGCTAGTGGTTATGCTATGAATAATGTATTCTCTAATCAAGGTGATTCAAAAGTAGCTGCAACTTCTCAACCTGTTGTTAAACCTAAAAATCCTCCAAAAGTAACTTCAACTCCTCAACCTGTTGTTAAACCTAAAAATCCTCCAAAAGTAACTTCAACTCCTCAATCTGTTGTTAAAATTACAACTAATAAAGCTGAATTTCGTAATTTAGATAAACTTTTAGCAACTGGAAAATGGAAAGAAGCTGATATAGAAACCTATAAGATAATACTGAAAATAGCGCGTAGAGAAAAAGAAGGTAATTTAGAGTTAAATAAATAGCTATATAATTTTACCAAATCATCCCCAAATTCAAAACAAAACCCTTTAAAACATCTTCCCCCGAAACCGTAGCAGGAAAATCCAAAACCTCAACCTCCTTACCAGGTCTATAAATCTCCACTTGACGAGATTTCCGATTAATTAATAAACCCAAACGCACACCATTATCTATATATTCCTTCATCTTTTCCTGTGTAGTTTTCAAACTATCACTAGGAGAAAGTAACTCAATCACAAAATCAGGACAAATAGGAGGAAACTTTTGTTTTTCCTCGTCAGTTAAAGCATCCCATCTTTCTAACTTGATCCAAGAAGCATCAGGAGAACGATCTGCACCATTTGGTAACTTAAAACAAGTAGAAGAATCAAAAACTACACCTTCCTTATTTTGCTCATTCCAAATCCAGACTTGAGCAGTAATACCCGCATTACGATTTCCCGTTTCTCCTCCCGTTGGTGGCATAATTATTAATTCTCCATTTGCATTTCTTTCAAATCTCAATTCTCGGTTGTTTTGACATAACTGAAAAAACTGCTCATCAGTCATTTCTATTAATGATTTCAAATTGACAGTTAAAGCATTCATTTTCATATCCTCATTGAATGTTCAGGGAGAAAATTTAACTATCTCATATCCTATTCTATATTATTAGTTACCAATTAATGGCAACCACCCTAATTTTAAACGAACTGCTTGCAGCAGCGCAACGCTTACGCTCACAACTACCCTAATTTTGCGATCGCACCCCAACATCCCAAACAGTAATGGTTGTCAAATCCTCTTGAAATCATTATGCTTCAGATAGAAATGAATGATTAACGGAAAACTCAAATGACAATCAATACATCTATAGAAGAACGGCTTTCAGGAGTGGAGATTGCACTTACACAGTTACAAAGGCAAATTGTAGCTCCTCAACCAATGAATTGGCTAGAACAAATTACAGGTTCTTTTAAGAATGACTCAGCTTTTGAAGAAGTGCTTGCTTATGGAAGAGTAATTCGTCAAGGTGATGAATCCATTCTGGAAACGCCAGAAGAATTATGAAATATTTGTTAGATACAGATCATCTGAGCATTCTTCAACGACAAACAGGAAACGATTACAGCAATCTTTCAACCCGGATGAATTGCTATCCATTGTCAGATTTTGCTGTATCAACAGTGACATTTCATGAGCAGATGCTGGGTTGTCATGCTTATATTAATCGTGCGCGTAATTCCAATGACGTAGTCAAAGGGTATGAAATGATGACGCGACTCCTTAACGATTTCAAGGTATTACCTCTAGTCTCATTTGATATAGGAGCAGAGCAGCCCAGGCATTTAATCAATTACAATCGCAACGTATTCAACTGGCCAAGATGGATGCGCGAATTGCTTCAATTGCCCTCTTTCGTGGATTGGTTTTATTAACTCGCAATCATCAAGATTTTGGTAAGGCGACCGGATTATTACTCGAAGATTGGACAGTTTAAAACAGCGATCGCACTCCCACATCCTCAACAAACGATCGCACCCCAATATCCCCAAACAGCGAACTGCTTGCAGCAGCGCTTCGTTAATAAAATTTCACTTATTTGTTATAATATTATTTGTGGTTAATAAGAGAGAAATTATCTTGTGAAATCTACATTTAACTGGAATCCTGAACAGACTTTACTCGAAAAACTTATCAATCTGGCTAGTAATCGTGGTCAATCACCGGAATCAATTATTAGTGAAGCTGTCAGATCATACCTGGAAATCCAATCACTAGAAACAGTTAATGATGCTGTATCTGATCCATTAATTGGCTTATTTGCAGCCACACCTGATTTAGCTATTAATTCCGAAGATATTCTCCAAAATGAAGTGACAGAAAAATCAGGTTGGACATGGAAAGAACCCCAGCAGTAGCTGATACTGGCTTTGTTGTCGCATTGTTGAATCGTTTGGATACAATGCACAATAGTGTAACACCAGTATACACACAACAAAAACAAATTTTATTGCCACAAACAGTATTAGCAGAAGTGGCTTATTTGGTAGGACGTAATGCAGGTTCAGCAACATTAGTAGCTTTCTTAAAAGGACTATCTGCAAGTAGATTTATTTTAGTAGCTTTGACAGATCAAGATTTAGTGCGTGTTGCGGAAATTTTGGATGAATATGCAGATAGTCGGATTGATTTTGTAGATGCAAGTGTTATGGCTATAGCTGAACGTTTTGATATTAAAAGAATATTGACTTTAGATCAGCGAGATTTTAGATTATTTCGACCTCAGCATTGTGATTGTTTTGAGATTTTGCCTTGAAGAAAATAATAGTTAATGTATAATATCGGCGATCGCTCACAACTACCCTAATTTTAAGCGAACTGCTTGCAGCAGCGCTTCGCTATCGCATCCCACATCCCCAAACAGCGATCGCTCACAACCCCCAATTTTAAACGATCGCATCCCAACATCCCCAAACAGCGATCGCTCACAACCCCCTAATTTTAAACGATCGCTCTCCCAACCAACATCCTAAACTATTGTAAGGAGCTAACATGAAAACAATGGCTCAATCTTCATACTGATACTTCACTCCCTCTAGTATTCCTTTGAATTCAATTCCTTTAGTTGTATGCTTGTTCTGATTCGGTGAGAGTGTAAGACTAAATTGTTTGAATAAGCTGAAAAATTCAGGAAATGTCATTCCTGTTTCAATGCGCCTTACCTGTACTGGTACTTGGTCACCATTAATCTTTTTTGTCAGTGTAGCCATATTTTCGCCTGTAATTAGCAAGAATACTACCCTGACTGGATTGACAATCTCCTCTCCGTGATTCTCCCCGAAAGACAGTGTTATCCCAAATACTAGCTCATCTCGTGAGTTTCTCAGATTGCGTTTATCAAGCCAGTGAGATATTGAAGATTGATCGGCATTATCAACTGATACAGAGCCAACCATGTCATTGTACAGGACAGATGCTTCAAATGTTGCTACGTTCATGGCAAGTTTAGTTTGGTGATACTTCTAAAATTTACATTATGATTGTGCCACAAGTTACGGATTATGAAGGCGATCACACTATATGTAATTTTACGGTCTTAAATATAGATTTTGTAAAATATAATGGTTTTCACCATTTGTTATAAGAGAATGAATAAATTAGCAAGAATTAAAAGAAAACCTGCTAGGCATTTTTTATACTGCTTGCGACTTGAGTATTTGATGACTTTTGAGCATGGGACTGAAGAAAGTATTAGATATAATGATGCTATTTACTGGGGAATGACATCAAACTTAGAAGAAAGAATGAAACAGCATTTCGAGGGAGATGTACATTCAACATCACCAGATGAGCGTAAAAACATTAATATTTTATATACAGTAGCTTTTAAAACTAGAGAAGAAGCAGAAGCTAGTGAAAAAATTGCTTGGCAAAAATCTGGTTATGGTTCTGGAACTTTGTTTTCTTATGCTGGTACAGTAACAGATATGATATCTGCTTACCGTTATCTTCTGGATTTAGGATGGGATGGACATCAAATAGCATTGAGGTATTTTCTCAAAAGAATACCAGTTTATTTACAATCTTGGGATAATAAAGATATTTATCTCACAGAAGAAACACTATCTAATGTGGAAAAACAACCAGCAACAAAATCAAGAGCGCATACAAGAGCGCGTAATAGAAAATTTATAAAAACAATAATTCTGGAATAATTAACACAAACTTTATTTGTCAGAGGATATTTATTTTATGAGACACACAGGTTTAATCAAATTCTTTGGAAAAAACAGAAATAATAAGAAAATGAACTTTGGTTTTATTACCAGAGATAACGGTAATGAAGTTTATATAAATAAAGATAATACTGGTTATACATTAGCAGAATTAGCTGAGAGATTAGGATTAGAAGAAAGTGTTATTGAAGCAGAGAAATTAAATCCTAATTTATCTATTTGGAGTAGTAGTAAAGATCCAAACTCTATCCAATGGGAATATTTATCTGAAACAAATAATTTTTACCCTATTGATTTACCGGAAGGAATGCGTGTGACTTTTGAGGTAATAACTAATACGGAAAAGCGTAAGGATGAAGCTAAAAGTTTACGTATTTTATTAAAGCAGAAAAATATTATAATTGAAAATTCAAACCTTGAACAAAATCCTATTATTAATACAGATAAAGATAGTGTTTCTGAAACTATCAATAATAATGAATTAAGTTCGCTAGATGATTATGATTTTTTATCAAGTATAAGTTATACACATCGAAGTTATAGAAAACCCAAGCCATCTATTAACTTTGGTGAATATTTCGAGCAATTGAAACAAACTAAGAGAATTAATAGTGTTGATTTTATATACTGTTTATATTTAGAAGAAATAGATGGAATCTATTGGGGAATGACATCTAATTTAACTCAAAGAATGCGACAACATTATGAAGGAGAAGTTAAATCTACCTGCTACGAAGCAAAAGCAGGAAGGATCTGGATTCTATATACTTTACCATTTAAGAATAGAGAAGATGCTGAAAAGGTAGAAGAACAAGCCTGGAGTAAGTCAGGAGGAGGTGTATTATTAAATCATCATGATTCACCCTATGCTAAACAAAAATCTCTATCCGTTGCAACTGCGGGAATAGTCTCAACAATAAATGATGCTTATCGTCATCTCATAAATCTCGGATGGACTGGTACAAAAATAAAACTAAAAGATTTTTTAAGTGATACACCTAAATATTTACAACTATGGGATCAAATAGGAAATAATATTAATTATGATGTCTTAGCTGAAGTATTTGATCAAGATAAAATTAGAGAGAAGAGAGATCAGTTGAGAAATCGTGTAGATAGAGAAAAATCTGAACCTCCTAAAACAATAATTCCAGTGAAAAAACTGAGAAAAAATGAAGTTAGTTATTTAGTTGTGTATTATGCAGAATTAAATACTAATAGCACCGAAGTTATAAAGACAATAATCACTACACCCGCAATTATTACTGATTACAAAAATCGGAATCAGTTTAATAAAACTATTTTATATTTAGAAGCATACCAAACTAGAGAGGATGCGGAAAAGGTTTTACAAAATATTAATACCCTTACCAAGTTTCCAAATATAGGTTTGAAAACTAATAAAATCTTTACTAAATCAATAGGGTTTCAGGTTTTTGGCAGTAGTATTGAAAATATAGATTCTCAAATTACTAAAGTATATCTATATTTATTAGATAATGGTTGGAATGGTAGAAGATTTAAAATAGGACTTTTTCTATCTGCACAATCTGAAGTAAATGATATACAGGACAATTTTTATAATTATGCTCACAATGAAAGATTAAAGATGTTGAGAAAATATATTTTAGCAAACAGCAAAGATCAACTATGTTGTGATCTAGTTAAGATATCAAAAATATTGTCTACATCTACTAATATTAGCTGGAGAACTTTGCTATTTCCACAAGAATGGCTTGATATTTATGAAGATTATGAATTGCAAAATCAGAGAGTAAATTCATCAGATTCAAAATACAGAAGAGGCAGATTAGAAGAACAAGAACGAATAAATGCGTTAAAAGCATTTTTTATGGGAAATTCAAATACATCAAATACATCAGATCAAGCTGTTGTAAAATCAGATGAACCTGATGATATAGATTGGATGAATGTTTAATATGACTATATAGTAATAAGCCACTGAAATTAAACCCTACGAAAAATCTTTCTAAAACTCTTCTTCCTTCGTGTCCTTCGCTTCTTCGTGGTTCATTTTCATACAAACCCCTACCCTCCTCCACACCCATTAAACAACCATATTTACCTAGTTAAATAAATAGCTATATAATTTTACCAAATCATCCCCAAATTCAAAACAAAACCCTTTAAAACATCTTCCCCCGAAACCGTAGCAGGAAAATCCAAAACCTCAACCTCTTTTCCTGGTCTATAAATCTCCACTTGACGAGATTTCCGATTAATTAATATCCCCAAACCCACTCCATTATCTATATATTCCTGCATCTTTTCCTGTGTAGTCTTCAAACTATCACTAGGAGAAAGTAACTCAATCACAAAATCAGGACAAATAGGAGGAAACTTTTGTTTTTCTTCATCAGTTAAAGCATCCCATCTTTCTAACTTGATCCAAGAAGCATCAGGAGAACGATCTGCACCATTTGGTAACTTAAAACAAGTAGAAGAATCAAAAGCGATGCCAGTACCATCAGCATCAGTCCAATTCATTACTTGTTGAGTGATTCTCGCATTTTTATTTCCCGTTTCTCCTCCCGTTGGTGGCATAATTATTAATTCTCCATTTGCATTTCTTTCAAATCTTAAATCGCGGTTTGCTTGACATAGTTTAAAAAACTGGTCATCAGTCATTTTCATTACTGAATCTAAATTGACAGTTAAAGCATTCATTGTCATATCCTCATTGAATGTTTAGGGAGAAATTTTAACTATCTCATATCCTATTCTATATTATTAAACCCTATCTAAACAGCGATTCCTGCGGAGCGCTTCGTAGGAAGATGAGAAAATCCTCGATGGAGTCTTCTTCAGGCCAAAAGTCAGCAGCGAGATGTTTGAGGTTATGTACGGTGGTAGGGGTCTGTGTGGCGAGTAGTTCTTTGAGTGTGGTATCTTGCCAAAACTGATGACTGAGATTTTTAAGATCGGTTTGAGACTGTGAGGATGAATTGCTTTGGGTAAAGATTTGCAACAGTTGTTGACGTTCTGTGGATGATAGCTGTTGGATAGCAGCGATCGCATTTTCGAGTCGTGAAGTCATAGTGCGGTTTTGTGGTTATATGATTCTATTTTATTTAAACTCAAGGGCGATCGCACACAACCCCCTGAATTTTAAACGAACTGCTTGCAGCAGCGCTATTTCCCTCCGGGACGCTCCGCGAACGCTATCGCACCCCAACATCCCTAAACAGCGAACTGCTTGCAGCAGCGCTTCGCTATCGCTATTCCAATTATGCCTAAATGGCGATTACTAGGTCGCATTAACCCTCAACAGGTAATAAAATAATAGGAATATGTACTAGAAAATTCTGAAAATCATTGTCAGTGGAGAGGATGCTGTAGCTGCGACGATGAGCAACTGCACAAATCAAAAAATCAGTATTTGAACCCTGAATGCCTTTACTGCGGCAGATATTGAAAAACTCGGCGGCAAGTTCGTAGTCTTCAGACATGAGTTCTAAATCAGGGAAAGCTCGGAGGTAATCTCGCAGACGGGTAAACTGTTCAAAATTGCGGATTCCAGAAAGAATTTCTTGACGAATTGCGCCTATTAAGGCAACTTGATCATCAGTGATTAAATTCTGCTTTTATTGTGACTGCTGGGGAAGAATCAGATGGTGTTCTCCGACGTAGAGCCAATGACCAAACAGAAGTATCAACAATAATGCTCATGCTTGATGACGTTGCTGCTTATAGTTATAGCTTTCGTCATACTCGATAGTTCCAAAGAGGTCTAATACTTTGAGCTGCTTACGACGTTGAATATATTCGCGCAGTGCTGTTTCTACTAAAGAATCAATGTTCACCTGATTATCAAGTTCCAACGCCTCTTTTAGTAAGGCTTCGTTGATGTTGAGAGATGTAGTCACAATCAATTCTGATCCTAAAAATGACTAAATAAATGGTAGCGCACTTTAGGTGATTGATTTCATTCATACAGCGATCGCTCACAAACCCCTAATTTTAAACGAACTGCTTGCAGCAGCACTTCGCTATCGCCCTCCCTACATCCCCAAACAGCGATCTCTTTTTGTGATATTCTATAATTAGAAATGTACTTAATTAAACAGCAGCATTATATTATTGTAAGGATGACAAAATTAGGCAAGCAATTAGGTTACAAAAAACTATAGAGAAAAATGGTGAAATCTCTTTTCAAAATTTACCTGTGGTAGAAGGACAAGAGGTAGAGGTAATTGTTTTATTATCCATTCTTCCTACAAGGAAAAAGGTATTAACTGCTCATGAATTACTTGATTCGAGCTTGATAGGTTTATGGGAAGAGCGCGACGATATTACAGATAGCCTTGCTTACGCTCGTCAGTTGCGTGAACAGTCACAAAGGAGAGGTTATGATTCTCCTAGATAGTGATATTATGATTGACTTTCTTCGTAAATATCCACCTGCTATTAGTTGGTTAAGTTCTTTGGGAGAGGAAGAAATTGCTTTAGCTGGTTATCTAGCGATGGAATTGATGCAAGGATGTAGGAATAAGTTGGAATTGCAGGAAATTCGCAAATTTATTGCTAATTCAGCCTTCATTCTCCTGAGTCGAGTCATCCGAGCATAACCTCACGGATTACTGCTCCAGGAAGAAGTTGAATAGTATCGGGCTGTAAATAAAGCTCGATCGCTTCTCTTATATTATTAAGGGCTTCTTCTTGTGTAACACCGGCAGAGGTGCATCCAGGGAGTTCTGGACACCAAATTGCCCATTCGCTTGTTTCTGGATCAGGTTCAAGTATGACTCGCCACTTCATAGTTACTATAATATTTGTAGAATTAATCTCAATCATAGCAAACGGTTCTTCGTAGTATCCTAGCACTACAAGATTGGCGATTCCTTGGTCGCGCTGTACGCGATCGCACCCCAACTTATTCCTAAACAGAGATCGCACACAACCACCCCAATTTTACACGAACTGCTTGCAGCAGCGCTTCGCTATCGCACCCCAACATCCCAAACAGCGATTCCTACGGAGCGCTTCGCTATCGCACACAACCCCAATTTTAAACGATCGCCTATTTTTCTTGATTCAGAGGTGAACACAGATAAACGCGGATTAACACGGATTTTTTGTCTGAATCAGGATGTCCAGGATTTGAGGATGTACAGGATGTAATTTATCGGTTATTTGTTGGTGGTTAATATTGTATTTGTATGAATGATGGTAAATAAAATCATCCCCAATTTTTCACCAACAATTATTAAATAACATCCTGAAAATCCTTTAATCCTGGTTATCCTGATTCTGACAAATTCATCCCTAACTGATTACAAACCAATTGTTGATTATTGATTAATCTGTAAATCCTGTCTAGTTTTCAAACTATCACTAGGAGAAAGTAACTCAATTACAAAATCAGGACAAATGGGAGGAAAGTTTCTCTTAGTAATGTTTATTACCGTTTATGTCTTCCCAATAGCGATCTCCTTGTTTTCCTTTAACCCGTCCAAGACAGTTACCAGATAGATCGTAGCACTTATATCGGCTTCGATTCCAATGCACCTTCTTCTCCACTCTCACTGTGGCTGGAGCGTAGATTTCAATAAGTCGTTGTACATCTGGTTTAACACCAAAGTTAGTTAATTGTATCTGAGGTTGATTTTCATTAGATGTAGAATATTGAATTGGATCTTGGGATTCACCCTTTCCAACAATTTATTCCAGCGTTTTTACACAGTCAAGGAAAGATGAAATATTACGAGCAACTATCTGCTTTGTTTGAATGTTGATAATTGCGTAACCTGCACCTTCATTGACCACAGCATATTGTCCCTGTACTGTCACATAGGCATTGGTATCTATTTTCTTGAGGTCACTCATTTGGCACTCACCAAGCTAAAAAGACAACTATTTTTAATATTCTCTTAATTATACAGAAGTATGTACTTATTTTTCTACCACTAGCACTAGATGCTGAAACAACTATGTAAACAAAATTTAAAACCAGGTGAGAGAACCTGTATTCTTTGTTAAGATTCATTAATAAATGTGTTGTTTTCTATATCATTTTGTGTCAGATATAGGACAAAACCCCCACAGAATCCGAGTTTTCTGCTAAAAAACTCTTATTGCCGAAAATAATTGCAGTTACAAACGGCCATATTAGCCGTGACGAACTTCATGAGAACACGCTTGAAAGGAGCTTATTTGAATGTTTACCCAAGTCAAGTCCACTATTCGACATATTGCACCTGATGATTTACGGGGACGTAAATTAATCAAGGTTGTCTATGTCGTGCTAGAATCCCAATACCAAAGTGCATTATCGCAGGCGGTACGGGAAATTAACGCTAATCATCCCAGCGTAGCCATAGAAATCAGTGGATACTTGATTGAAGAACTGCGTGGAACTGAAAACTTTGAAGGATTTCAGCGCGATATAGCCAGTGCTAATATATTCATTGCTTCTCTAATTTTTATTGAAGACTTAGCACAGAAAGTAGTTGCCGCAGTTGAACCCCATCGTGATAATCTAGATGTGTCGGTTGTCTTCCCCTCCATGCCCGAAGTTATGCGCCTCAATAAAATGGGTAGCTTCTCCTTGGCGCAGTTAGGACAATCCAAGAGCGTTATCGCTAACTTCATGAAAAAGCGCAAAGAAAAATCTGGCGCTGGTTTCCAAGACGGAATGTTGAAGTTATTGCGGACACTTCCCCAAGTGCTGAAATTCCTACCTATGGAAAAAGCACAAGATGCGCGTAACTTCATGCTCAGTTTTCAGTATTGGCTAGGTGGTTCAGCGGAAAACCTGGAAAACTTCTTGCTGATGCTGGCTGATAAATACGTATTAAAAGGTGCAGAAAAAGAAAGCTTTGCTGCTGCTAAGTATGAAGCACCAGTTGTTTATCCCGACATGGGAATTTGGCATCCTTTAGCGCCAAGTATGTTTGAGGATGTGCGAGAATATCTCAACTGGTATTCTGTCCGCAGGGATATTTCTAGAAATCTCAAAGACCCTCTTGCACCATGTGTAGGTTTGGTTTTACAAAGAACTCACCTAGTGACCGGTGATGATGCCCATTATGTGGCAATTGTCCAGGAATTAGAATCATTAGGTGCAAAAGTTCTGCCTGTGTTTGCTGGTGGTTTGGATTTCTCTAAACCAATAGAAGCTTACTTCTATGAACCCACAACTAAATTACAATTAGTAGATGCGGTAGTCTCTTTAACTGGTTTCGCTTTGGTGGGTGGACCCGCCAGACAAGACCATCCGAAAGCTATTGAAGCATTAAAACGGTTAAATCGTCCCTACATGGTTGCCTTGCCTTTGGTCTTCCAAACCACCGAAGAATGGCTAGATAGCGATTTGGGGTTACATCCCATTCAAGTGGCTTTACAGATTGCTATCCCTGAATTAGACGGGGCAATTGAGCCTATTATCTTATCAGGTAAAGATGGGGCAACTGGAAAAGCGATCGCCCTCCAAGACCGGGTAGAAATTGTTGCCCAACGCGCCTTAAAATGGGCAACTCTGCGCCGCAAACCTAAATTAATCAAGAAAGTTGCTATCACTGTTTTCAGCTTCCCCCCCGACAAAGGTAACGTGGGTACAGCCGCATATTTAGATGTATTCGGTTCTATCCATGAAGTCATGAAAGGACTGAAAAACAACGGTTACGATGTACAAGATATTCCCGAAACTCCCCAAGAGTTGCTAGAACAAGTAATCCACGACGCACAAGCACAATACAACAGTCCTGAACTCAACGTTGCTTACAAAATGTCTGTGCCAGAATATGAAGCACTGACACCCTACTCCCAACGCTTAGAAGAAAACTGGGGACCACCTCCCGGAAACTTGAACAGCGACGGCCAAAATCTCTTGATTTATGGGAAACAATTTGGTAATGTGTTTATTGGTGTGCAGCCAACATTTGGTTATGAAGGCGACCCCATGCGGTTGTTATTCTCCCGTTCCGCAAGTCCCCATCATGGTTTTGCAGCTTACTACACCTATCTAGAACGGATTTGGGGCGCTGATGCTGTGTTACATTTTGGGACACATGGCTCTTTGGAATTTATGCCCGGTAAGCAAATGGGAATGTCCGGTGATTGTTACCCAGATCAACTAATTGGCTCAATTCCTAATCTGTATTATTACGCAGCTAACAACCCCAGTGAAGCCACAATTGCTAAACGTCGCAGTTATGCAGAAACAATTTCTTACCTGACACCACCTGCGGAAAATGCTGGTTTATACAAAGGTTTGAAAGAACTCAGCGAGTTAATTGCTTCTTACCAAACTTTGAAAGACACAGGACGCGGCGTTTCTATTGTCAATTCCATCATGGATAAGTGCCGCATTGTCAACTTAGACAAGGATATTGAGTTACCAGAAACCGACTCTAAGGATATGTCCTCGGAAGAACGGGATAACATCGTTGGTAACGTTTATCGGCGGTTGATGGAGATTGAATCGCGGTTGTTACCTTGTGGACTGCACGTGATTGGTAAACCTCCTAGTGCCGAAGAAGCGATCGCAACTTTGGTCAATATTGCTAGTTTAGATCGGCAAGAGGAAGAAATTCAAGGCTTACCCGGAATTATTGCTAGAAGTCTGGGACGCAGCATTGAAGATATCTACAAAAACAACGACGCGGGGATTTTGGAGGATGTCCAATTACTCCAAGATATCACCCTCGCTACCCGTGCGGCTGTCACAGCTTTAGTCCAAGAACAAATTGACGCAGAAGGCAGAGTTATAGCGGTTTCCAAGTTGAATTTCTTCAATATGGGCAGAAAAGAACCTTGGGTGGAATCATTGCATCAATCAGGTTATCCCAAAGTTGATACCTCTGCGTTAAAACCCCTGTTTGAATATTTGGAATTCTGCTTAAAACAAGTTTGTGCAGATAACGAACTCGGTGGACTTCTCCAAGGTTTAGCAGGTGAATACATCCTACCCGGACCCGGTGGTGATCCTATCCGTAATCCTGACGTATTACCCACTGGTAAAAATATTCACGCTTTAGACCCCCAATCTATCCCCACTTCTGCCGCAGTTCAATCTGCGAAAATCGTCGTTGATCGGTTGTTGGAACGGAACAAGTCAGAAAATGAAGGAAACTGGCCAGAAACCATCGCCTGTGTCCTCTGGGGTACAGATAACATCAAAACCTACGGTGAATCCCTCGCCCAAATTATGTGGATGGTGGGAGTGCGTCCAGTTGCTGATGCTTTGGGACGGGTGAATAAGTTGGAATTGATACCTTTAGAAGAGTTGGGAAGACCCAGAATTGATGTTGTAATTAACTGTTCTGGTGTATTCCGTGACTTGTTCATTAACCAAATGAATCTGCTTGACCAAGGTGTGAAAATGGCAGCAGAAGCTGATGAACCTTTGGAAATGAACTTTGTCCGCAAGCATGCTTTGAAACAAGCTGAGGACATGGGGATAAATCTGCGTCAAGCTGCAACTCGCGTTTTCTCTAATGCTTCTGGTTCTTATTCTTCTAATATCAACTTAGCGGTGGAGAATAGCACTTGGGATAGTGAAGCTGAGTTACAGGAAATGTATTTGAAACGGAAATCTTTCTCTTTTAATTCTGATAATCCTGGGGTTATGGATGAGTCACGGGAGATTTTTGAAACTACGTTAAAAACTGCTGATGCAACTTTCCAGAATCTCGATTCTTCGGAAATCAGTTTAACAGATGTTTCCCATTATTTTGACTCAGATCCTACTAAGTTAGTGGCAAGTCTGCGTGCGGATGGGAAGAAACCATCTTCTTATATTGCAGATACAACTACAGCGAATGCACAGGTGAGAACTTTATCGGAAACTGTGCGTTTAGATGCGCGGACGAAGTTGTTAAATCCCAAATGGTATGAGGGAATGTTGTCTCACGGTTACGAAGGTGTGCGGGAACTTTCTAAACGGTTGGTTAATACCACTGGTTGGAGTGCGACTGCTGGTGCTGTGGATAATTGGATTTATGAGGACACGAATGAGACTTTCATCAAAGATGAGGAAATGCAAAAGCGGTTGATGAATCTCAATCCTCATTCTTTCCGCAAGATTGTTTCTACTTTGTTGGAAATGAATGGACGCGGTTATTGGGAAACTAGCGAGGAGAATTTAGATCGCTTACGTGAGTTGTATCAGGAGGTGGAAAATCGGATTGAGGGTATAGAATAGGATTAGATGGGCAGGTTTTTTACCTGCCTCCTTAATCATGAGATAAAATTAAGAGAGAATTGATTTATAACTTACGCGCAATTAATGAAGAAATGAACCACGAAGGCACGAAGTACACGAAGGAATAAGAGTTTTAGAGAGTTATTGCGTAAGTCCTATGATTCAAACATTTAAAAATAAAGCATTAGAAAATCTGTTTAGAGAAAATTTTAATAAAGGAGTTCCTGCAAATTTAGAAAAGAAAATTAGAATCAGACTTGAAGTTATAGACTCTGCTTTAATGGTAGAAGATATAAGATTACCGGGTTATGATTTGCATGAATTAAAAGGAGATAGGAAAGGAACTTGGTCAATTAAGGTATCAGGAAACTGGCGGATAACTTTTAAATTTGAAGATGGTGATGCTTATGATGTCAATCTTGAAGATTATCATTAATTCCTGTGTTAATATGATATTAACTAGGTAGAGATTGTTAACTAACGGTAGTAAAATTTATTAAGAAGTATTGATTATGAATAATTTGCAAGATATTACTCAAGATAGATTAGTAAGACCAATACATCCTGGTGAAGTAATTGCAGATATTTTAGATGATTTAGATATTAATCCTAGCAATTTTGCTGAAATTTTAGGAGTATCTAATCAAACAATTCAGGAAATTATTAATGGTGAAAAATCCATTACTGTAGATATTGCAATTCGTCTTGGTAAAGCTTTAGGTAATGGACCAAGACTTTGGTTAAATCTTCAGCAAAAGGTTGATGTTTGGGATGCTTTACAAAGCCATAAGGAAGAATATGAGCAAGTTATGACTTTGGTTTAGAAAAATCAAATAATTGAGGTTGTGATACAATAATTTAAGTAAGTAAGAACATTTGCTATATGATTAGTCATAATTACAAGAAAACGAAAGAACTCTCACTTGGAGAATCGTTAGGAGAAACGATAGCTAATCCTGATGCTTTGGATACTGTTTTTAGTTTGGCTGAAATAGGCATAGACGAAATAATGGAGCATCTAATAAAGGATGTTCAAGATGAAGCTTTAAAAGAGATTCCAGTTGTCAAGACACTTTATGCAATAACTAAAACTGGCTTTGCTTTTCGTGATTACTTCCTATTAGAAAAAATATGTCGATTTATACTAGGTTATAAAAAGGAAAGATCTGAAATCAAAGTATCTAAAGCAACTAACCGTAACTGGTGAGGCCGTTTTATTCTTAGTGTTTCCATAAGCTTTTACACCCAATTTGACTATTATAAACTCATAATCTAAAATTTTTGCTTACGAGATTATACCATAATTTACCCACATTTAGGAGATAATCGCTGTTTGGGGATGTGGGGATGCGATCGCTTTTTGGGAATGTGGGGAGGGTGCGATCGCTTTTTTGGGATGTGGGGATGTGCGATCGCTGTTTTGAGGGGTGTGGAGGTGCGATCGCTGTTTGGGGATGTGGAGGGAGTGCGATAGCGAAGCGCGACCTAGGAATCGCTTTTTTGCTTTTACTGAATACTTTCAATTAATTTAATATTATTTCTCAACCATTCATTGACTAAAATTTGCACATCAATATTCTTCTCCTGAGCAATTTTTTTGAAAAAATTGTCAACATCTGGTTCAAGGTAAATAGGATAATGAAAAGTTGCATCAGAATGATAAAATTTACCTTGTTCAGCTTGTGAAAAATCATATTCTGCTTTCATAGCTTTCTTCCTTGATAATACTGCTGTTCATTAAAAGTTGCTTTCCGTGCTGAAATAATACGAATCAAACACGAGTCTTCATCTGTTTGTTCAAAAGTATGAATAACAACCCTTAAAATACCCGTTTCGTCTAAACCTATAGTAATCCATCTGTCTTCATAATCACTATGTTCTTCATCATATAAACTTAATTGATATTGATCACGAAAAACAGTTGATGCTAAACGAAAATTGATTTGATGTTTACGAATATTCTGTTTTTCTTTTGCTGGATTCCAATCAAAATTATAACGCAAATTTATAAATTACAATAGATTAAAGAAGTTGACATCATAATTATACCATAATTTTATACTTTGACACTGTTATCAGTAGTTTACCGTAGGTATCGCTTTTGGGGATGTGTGGGGTGCGATCACTTTTGGGGTTTGTGGAATGCGATCACTGTTTGGGATGTGGTGAGAGTGCGATAGCGAAGTGCTGCTGCAAGCAGTTCGCTTTTGGGATGTGGGAGTGCGATCACTGTTTGGGGCTGTGTGGGAGAGCGATCGCTATTTTGGGGATGTTTGGTGTGGGAGAGCGATCGCTTTTTGGGGATGTTTGGAGTGCGATCACTTTTGGGGTTTGTGGAATGCTATCGCTGTTTGGGATGTGGTGAGAGTGCGATAGCGAAGCGCTGCTGCAAGCAGTTCGCTTTTGGGACGTGGGAGTGCGATCGCTGTTTGGGGATGTGTGGGGGTGCGATCGCTTTTTGGGGGTGTGGGGATGCGATCGCCTTAGTGATAGAATAAACCTAATCTTTAATTTTAAATTTTATAGGATAAAAATTGATTAAAATTAGTAATCAACAAATTGACACACTCAAAGAAATAATATCTAAATACAAAAACCTTGAATGTGTTGAATGCGCTCAAGCTATTCAAAATTACCTGATATCACAAAAAATTCCTAGTAAACGGATAAAAATTTATACTGGTTCAGCAATGGGACGTAATAGTTATATCTATGATGAAACTGTTTCTAAATATGCAATATCTGTTAATGGTCGTCATCAAGGAATTGAGATTATAATAGATGAAGTAGAAATGATTTTTGATAATCACACATCAAAAAATTTTTATCCATAGAAAAATACTCTCAATATCAGCAATAGCACTAGGTGAAATCTCAATCCGGTATGCCATATTTTTCTTTAAATTCTGCAAATGCTTGGTCTAAAGGCATACCCTCACCTTGTTCAAACTCATTTATACTTTGACGTATCTTAGCAACAGATTCCAGTAATTCCAGTCTATCAATAAGTCTTTGATAACTTTCAGCATCTTGAACCACAGCAGCAGCTTTACCATTCACAGTCAGCACAATAGGAGATTTAGTTTCTTTTAACTTATCCAAAAACATCTTTGCTCCTCGCTGAAATTCTGATAATGGGTGAATATTAGTCAGGTTAAACATCATAATTTCAATAAATTATTTGATAATTTCATGTTAATTGTATGAAAATATTTTGTCAAGCGAATATATAGCTGTTTTGGGATGTGGGGAATTTGCGATCGTGTTTGGGGTGTGGAGAAGTGCGATAGGGAAGCAGTTCGCTGTTTGGAGATTTGGGGGATGAGCGATCGCTTCCTAGTAATCTAATAGTCCTTATTGAGAAAAGTGCTTCTATCCTTTTTTACCATAAATCGGTACAATCTCTATCTGATTAGCTTTTTAGACTATTTTGTCATCCCGTCAGGGAATCAATACCTTTATCTTCTACATATAATCGCATATTTATTATTTTCCAACATCATAGATAACGTTGCTAATGGCATTTTAAAAAATGATCATGATTTAGCAACGCTATCTTTATAATTATTCGCTTTTCACATCTTTGCTAAAAATACGATAGTACAACCAGGTACTAAATTCTTTCATGGGAAATAGGATATAGGTCAAAGGATTTACAGTGACAATAATATTTCTAAAATCCCGTTTAGCAAAAAATAAAATTCCCTGTACAACTTGTTTTGCTGACATGACACCATAGGGATTTAATTGACTTTTGAAAGGACCTAAAATTAATTTGCGAATGACACAAGTTTTATCTAAACGTTTGAGAGTGACAATATCTCCTAATGCTCTTTTGCTGAGTTCATACAAGGGACTTAAAGCTGGGGAAACTTCCGCTTCTGAAGTATTTACCCAAATTTCTTTGGTGGCTTTGTCTTGGGGTCCTGTGACAGTTGCAGAAAAGACATCTATCAATTCTAAAGCGGAAAAAGTGTTAACTTGATAGGAATTTTGAATGGCACTAGAAGTTCTATTTCCATAAACATTTACACCATGATTGATAATGAGAATGTCAACTTTATTTAAACTTTCCTTTAGTTGAGTTTCATTACCTAATTCCCATTTTAGAACTTTGACCCGCTCTTGAACTGCGATTTTTTCAGGATTAGTTGTTAATGCCACAACTTTGGCATTATGCTTTAATAATTCCGCTACTAATGCTTGTCCTAATGCACCAGAAGCACCTGTTAAAGCTACGGTTTTACCTTTGAGAGAAAGTCCTGTTCCTAGTATTTTATCCACTAGGGGAAATACACCACTATAGTAAGCATTAACATCATCAAAATGATGTCGCCAATGATAGGTTCTATTTACCCACAAAACAGAGGGAATTTTGTCTAAAGGTCCGGGTAAATGATTGTAGTCTGTGTCTATGGTTCCTTGGAAATATCGCAAAGAAGCACCATATAAAAAAGTGACAGCATAAGCGACTCCTAACCATAATCCCCATTGATGTGCTAGTAAGGCAATTATGGTTAAAATGACTACCAATATACCCGATTCGACGATATCGTGATACAACTGGGAATCTATGTAGGCTTTTTGGGAAATTAAAGTTAAATCTCGTCGGTATACAGCATGATGTTTATTGTGCCATTTTGCTAACCATGTTATTTGATGGCACAAAGCATGATAAGCATCTCTGACAACTTCCGCGAGTAAGAGGGAGGAAAATCCCCAGGTTGTGAACTGAATACAGTTGTTTACTAAAACCGAGTCAATAGTTAAGCTTTGAGCCAAAATCATCATCTTTCTGGTGATACCTCTTTTTCTTAATGGTTATATCAATCCCTGATTTGTTCAACTAATCGTTGTTCTAGTATATCTAACAATTCATCTACATTTTTCCCCACTTCCTGAAAACAAGTTTCTGGTGATGTTTTAGGTGCAAATTGAATTAATTTAATTTCTCCTTTCCCAATTCCAATCATGACTACTTCTGTTTCGGGTTTGTTGTTATCAATAATTCCTAAAATTTCTTGAAGGCGATTTTCAACTCGCTCATTTAGTTTTTCTATTTCGGTTTGGGGACAATAAACAAAATGGGGAGTTGGTTGTAAATCAATCCCGATAGTTCCCTGATTATTACCATTTTCTAACCACAATCCCCAAAAAAGTGCGGCTAGTTCTGGTTGATTGTTTTTGACAAATCTATCTAACTGTCCGCGCCATTTATTCTCTGCTGTTTCGGGTTGGGGAATACTAAACATGATCATTAATTGGTAATTTTATTTTTCTATTTTAACCGAGATTGCACACGTTAGAGTTGGCAATACATTATATACAAGTAAGGTGCGTCAGACATGAAAATTTGTGGATATTAAGCAATATTTTAACTCTGACGCACCCTACAAGATATTTGTTAAATAACATTTATTTTAACCCAGATTGCACACGCCAGAGACTGGTGTAAATGCCATTTTTCTCTAATAGTTGTTCATGAGTGCCGGCTTCGACTAATTTTCCATTTTCCACAACATAAATACAATCAGCATTGCGAATGGTGGAAAGACGGTGAGCGATAGCGTAAGCGCTGACTTGTCAGCTCGCGATTGTAGTCCGATTAACTGTAATTTGTTCTAAAGAACGCTGAATCGCGGCTTAGGTTTCATTATCTACCGCTGAAGTAGCTTCATCTAAGATTAAAATTGGTGGATCTTTCAACACTGCGCGAGCGATCGCAATTCGTTGTCTTTGTCCTCCAGATAACTTTTGCCCCCGTTCATCTACTATTGTCTCATAACCTTGGGGCAAACTCATGATAAAATCACGAGCCTCGGCGATTTTCGCCGCCATGATGATGTTTTCATTCGTAGCGGAAAAGTCCCATAGCCAATCTTTTCTCCCACTGTACCATGAAATAAAAACACATCATAAATGGCATAGCCACATTAATTAATAATTACTTGGAGCTAATACTACCATATAATTGAGTTGATTTATTATCAGTATTGAAGCAATAGATACAGTTATCTTCCTTGAGGAACAGAAGAGATAATTTTGAGAAATTGGTAACTTGTAATTTGGCAAACTTCACTTTTGGGAATTATATTAGAAAATATTGTCGCTCAAATTATTGTTCCCAGCAGCAAACAGCAGGGTATAATAACCTTGTCAATAAACCAGATGTGCTAATTTTCAGTGAAGACTACCAATACAGCCAAAATTCCTGCTAAAACTTAGGGAATATGCCATATCAATCTTGATTTTGTTCAAAAATGCCACTAATGTGAGCAAATCTCCCTCCCTAAACCAGAACCAGACGTAAAACTAGACAAATCAATATTATGTCTACTCCCAATCATCAGCAACTCTCACTCCCAGAAGCCAAGAAAATACTCAACAAATTTAACTGTCTGGATATTGCCCCCATTCTTAAACCGTCAGAAAAAGCTCCCACTCGTGAGGCATTAATTTTTCTCACCAGTCTTACCGATTATCAAATCTTAGGTATTTGTGCTGATACAGCCGAAGAGGGAATTTTAGCCATGAAAACCTATTCTCGCGCTTTGGGTTATCAAGCACCAACTGATTTACCACATCCAGAAGGACCAGTTTATATCAAATTAAATGGCAAAAATGGCCTGTGTTATCTCGATTCCTATTCTGGGCATCATCGGGGAGTGTTAGTATCTTGCCAGTCTTATCAAGAGGGAGGAGTTAACGAGATGTATGGACATTTACCCCTCGATTTATTTGTCTAGAATTTCATCTACAATCATCTGTAGGGTGGGCAATGCCCGCCCCATTCTTAATCACTAATTACCGCATAATATGAGCATTGTTACCCTACAATCAGTTAAAAAAGATTTTGGAATTAAAGAACTTTTAAAAGATGCTAGTTTTAGTCTGGATACTAATGACAAAGTTGGTTTAATTGGCACTAATGGTTCTGGGAAATCAACTCTATTAAAAATGATTGCTCGGTTAGAATCAATTGATAGTGGGCAAATTTTAGTTAATTCTGGGGCAAAAATTGTTTATTTACCCCAACAACCAGATATGGACGAAAATCACACTGTTTTAGAACAGGTATTTGCTGACAGTGGTGAACAAATAAATCTCGTTAGGGAGTATGAAGAATTATCTGATAAATTGGCACATTATCCCGATGATAGTCAGTTAATGTCTCGTCTTTCTAGTGTAATGCAGCGGATGGATGCGACGGGTGCTTGGGAAGTAGAAACCAACGCCAAAATCATTTTAACAAAATTAGGAATTGCTGATTTTGATGTGAAAGTTGGCACATTATCCGGGGGATATCGCAAGCGCATTGCTTTAGCAGCAGCCTTGATATCAGAACCAGATTTGTTATTAATGGATGAACCTACCAACCATCTTGATGCCCTGTCTGTAGAATGGTTACAAAGTTATTTAAATCGCTATCGCGGCGCACTTTTATTAATTACTCATGATCGTTATTTTTTAGATAAAGTTACTAATAGAATTATCGAAATTGATCGAGGTGATATTTACAGTTACACAGGTAATTATTCCTATTATTTAGAAAAGAAAGCTTTAGCTGAAGAATCTGCCGTTAGCACTCAACGGAAACATCAAGGGATTTTACGGCGGGAATTAGAATGGTTAAAAAAAGGACCTAAAGCTAGAAGTACGAAGCAAAAAGCTAGAATTGAACGCGCTCATGCACTGAGAGATACTGAGTTTAAACAAGTTAATGGTAAGGTGGATATTTCTACCGTTGGTAGGCGGATTGGGAAGAAAGTTATTGAACTCCAGAATGTTAGTAAAAGCTACAATGGGAGAACTTTAATTAAAGATTTTACATATCAATTTAGTCCAGAAGATCGGATTGGCATTATTGGCGGTAATGGTGCAGGAAAATCTACTTTAATGGATATTATGACTGCCAAAATTAAACCGGATTCTGGTAGTGTAGAAATTGGGACTACAATTCATATTGGCTATTTTAACCAACATTCAGAAGAATTGTTGACGGCGGTAAATGAAGATCAGCGCGTGATTGATTATATTAAGGAAGAAGGGGAATTTATCCAAATCTCCGACGGCACGAAAATCACTGCTTCCCAAATGTTAGAGAGATTCTTGTTTCCGGGAAATCAACAATATGCACCCATTCATAAACTTTCTGGCGGAGAAAAACGTCGTTTATTCCTATTGCGTATTCTTATTAGTGCGCCCAATGTGTTAATTTTGGATGAACCGACTAATGATTTAGATGTGCAGACATTAGCGGTATTAGAAGACTATCTAGAAGATTTTAATGGTTGTGTGATTGTAGTTTCTCATGATCGTTACTTTTTAGATCGGACGGTAGATAGAATTTTTGCTTTAGAAGAAGGTGGGGGTTTACGTCAATATCCGGGGAATTATTCCATTTATTTAGATTATAAAAAAGCTGAGGAAGCAGAAAAACAAGAAACACAAAAACCTGTGATTGTCGAAGAAAAGGTTGGATCTCCAGTTACAGAGACTAAAAAATGCCGCAGGTTATCCAATTGGGAAAGACGAGAATTTGAGGAATTGGAAGGAAAGATTGCCAAATTAGAAGCAGAGAAAACAGCAGTAGAAAAGAAATTAGTAACTCTAGCTGGAAATTATAGTCAAGTGCAGAAGTTGTATGAAGAGGTGGAAACGCTGAAGAAAAATATTGATGTAGCCACAGAACGATGGTTGGAATTAGCGGAAATGGAGCCTTAATGCTCTAAGCCGCCTCATTCTGCTCAATCGCCAATTCTATCTCATCAGGATAAGCCTCTGCATATACCCAAGCATTTGCTAAATCCGTAGCTGTAATCGTGGGAATAAGTGTAAATGATATAGCGGTTCTCGATTGAGTGAGATACAAGAACCCCACCCCCAACCCCCTCCCCGCAAGCGATGAGGGGGCTATGATGTATCTCATGCAAGTGCATACTGCTATAGTAGTAACAATCTCTACTAATTGTTTCAAAGTATCAATGCGATCGCTCATCCCCTTGACTCTACCACCATCCTGAGCCACAACATCTGCCATTGTCAAAGTTAAGTTAACTGATTCTAAATGTAATTTATCATCTGTTCCTAAGACTTCTGTTGACCAATTTCCTTGATCATCTTGACGATAAACTTCTACTTTCATTTGGTTTTGGTACACTAGAATATATTCTTTTAAACTATCTATAGTTTGATAATTGATGCGTTTTTCCCGTTTGTCTATTGTTGCTGTGTAATTAGATAAAACTTCTATAATCAAATTAGGACGAGTTTTAAAGTACCTTTCTTTATCTTCAGGATCACAAGTAACAATAATATCAGGATAGTAGAATATATTAGCATTTCTGATTTTAACTTTTACTTTCATATCTGACACGAAAGCACGACAATAACTCCCACGCAAATGAGGACGTAATATAGCGATAATGTTAGTAACAATCAGGTTATGTTCTTCGCTTGCACCCGCAATTGCAAAAACTTGTCCGGCCACATATTCATGGCGAATATCGCTAGATTTTTCAGCTTCTAGGTATTGTTAAACACTAAAAATACTTAATGGAGATTGCATAATTTTGATTTGATGGCTGAGAAATTAGGTATAATTCTATTTTATTAGATTAAAAAACTTCCCATGAGCCAAACTGCGATAAATCTCGTTGCTATATCTGTTTTTCTGATGACTTTTTCCACTTTATTAGGACCGTTAATACATCTTTCTCCCACAATACCAGCTTTAGCTACGGTGACGTTTTTAGGAATTGCAACTTTAGATAATTTCAGTTTTCAAGGTAAGGGAGGAACGATATTTTTAGACTTCCTGGCACGATTTTCTCCAGAATATAAAGAACGTATTTTACATCATGAAGCGGGTCATCTTCTCGTGGCTCACTTGTTAGAAATCCCCATAACTGGCTATACTCTTAGTGCGTGGGAAGCTTGGAAACAAGGACAAACAGGACAAGGAGGGGTATCAATAGATGAGTTAACAACCCAAATAGAAAAATGTGAAATTAGTCCCCAAATTTTAGACCGTTATTGTACAATTTTAATGGCGGGAATCGCTGCGGAGACTTTGATTTTTGATGCTCATCAAGGTGGAAATGATGATAAAATTAAGTTAATGCAATTTTTACAAGTTCTTGGTGTTTCTGAGGATATTTATCAACAAAAACAACGGTTTCATTTGCTTCAATCTAAAAATCTGATTCAGGAGAATTGGGAAAGTTATCAAGCTTTGGTATCAGCTATGAGAGAACGGGTTTCTGTTGAAGAGTGTAAAAAGGTGATTCGTGAGAGTGCGCCATAATAAAAATATAAATTATAGCTTGAGGACGGTGAAAAATGTATCAAATAGATCCGCCACTTTCCCCTAAAGAAACATTACCCACAATGTATGATCTACCGAGTGAAGATCCAGAGGAGAAAGGTTTGCCAGATCAATTCCATTTATTGCAACCACAATTATTATCAGAAACATTTACACCTGCTAATTATCAAAGTGAGGAAATATTTACAGGTAGTGACATGAATCTGTATTATGATTCTCGTCATCCATTGTGGTATAAACGTCCTGATTGGTTTGCGGTTTTAGGTGTACCATATTTATATGGTGATCATCAAGATTTAAGATTAAGTTATGTAGTGTGGCAAGAAGCTGTTAATCCCTATATTATCGTTGAATTGCTATCACCAGGAACAGAAAAAGAAGATTTAGGTCAAACATTGCGAGATGTGGAAAAACCCCCTGTTAAATGGGAGATTTATGAGCAGATTTTAAGAGTACCTTATTACGCAATTTTTGATCGTTATCAATCTGAGTTTAGAATGTTTCAGTTAAATGGCGATCGCTATACTGAAGCAAATTTAACAAATTTCCGCTTCTGGATACCCAGTATAGAATTAGGTTTAGGAGTTTGGGAAGGAAGTTATAAAAACGTCAATATGCCTTGGTTGCGTTGGTATGATAAAAATGGTAATTGGGTATTAACTCCCGCAGAATCGGAAAAACAACGCGCAGATCAAGAAAAACAACGCGCAGATCAAGAAAGACAACACGCAGATCAAGAAAGACAACGCGCAGATCAAGAAAGACAACGCGCAGATCAAGAAAGACAACGCGCAGATCAAGAAAGACAAAAAACAGAAAAATTAATTGCACAATTGCGTGCTTTAGGTGTTGAACCAGAGATAAATTAAATAGACATCTTTGGTCATTAAATGTGCATAACCTGAAACTCTTGTAGGGACAATTGATGAATTGTCCCTACGATAATTTTCACAAGATGTCTAATATTTTTATATCCAATCTCCATCAGATCCTTATGCTTGTCAACACTATTTGAGTAAAGGAATATAAACCTTTCGAGATTCCTCATCCTTGACATGGGAAAAATATTGTCATCTAAAATAAAGGTTTTCCATCTTCTTGATATGCAGCAATTAATAGTTCTATCACTTCCTGAGCATTTTTCACAGCTTCTTCATAAGTATCACAATGAGTATGATATTTTTGAGTAGGAAATTCAGGTAAATGAACTAAATAACATTTATTTTCACTACTCCACTGAATAATGATTAGTATAAGGTAAATTCATTCTTCTGACTCCTCTGGTTGAATTGATTTTAATTTAGCTAATTTTTCTTTAACTTCTTTTTCTATATATAGTTAGTTTAGCATCATTTGATGTTAATTTGATACCAATCGGCAATGAAAGCTGAATATATTTCATCTTTCCTGTCATAAGTTATAAATAATAATGATGCTTTTTGCAGATTTTCCTCAATTAACTAAATTTGATCGCTTAAACACTCATGCTTTCAATCTCTCAGTATCTTAGCGGTAACGATATTCGTCAAGTATTCCTTGATTTCTACACGCAGCGAGGACATCAACCGCTTCCAAGTGCTTCCCTTGTTCCTGAAGATCCTACTGTGCTGCTGACTATAGCAGGTATGTTACCATTTAAGCCGATATTCCTGGGACAACGGACACCGGAATTTAAACGTGCTACGACTTCGCAAAAGTGTATTCGTACGAATGATATCGAAAATGTGGGACGGACTCAACGCCATCATACATTTTTTGAGATGTTGGGTAATTTTAGCTTTGGTGATTATTTTAAACCACAGGCGATCGCTTGGGGTTGGGAATTATCCACTCAAGTGTTTGGTTTCTCCCCCCAGAATCTCGTTGTCAGCGTGTTTGAAGATGACGATGAAGCTTTTACCATCTGGCGCGATACCATTGGTGTAACGGAAAAACGCATCAAGCGTATGGGTGCAGATGATAATTTCTGGGTTTCTGGTGCTACTGGTCCATGTGGCCCTTGTTCGGAAATTTATTATGATTTTCACCCAGAACGCGGTGAAGATAATATTGATTTAGAAGATGATACCCGATTTATTGAGTTTTATAACTTGGTATTTATGCAATATAATCGGGATGCTAGTGGTAATTTGACTCCGTTGCAAAATAAGAATATTGACACGGGAATGGGTTTGGAAAGAATGGCGCAAATCCTGCAAAGGAAGCCGAATAATTATGAAACAGATTTGATTTTCCCGATTATTGAAACTGCGGCAAAAATTGCCAAAATTGATTATCATCAAAGTGATGAAAATACGAAAGTTTCTTTAAAGGTAATTGGTGATCATGTCCGGTCTGTGGTTCACATGATTGCTGATGAAATTCGTGCTTCTAATGTGGGAAGAGGTTATATTTTACGTCGTTTAATTCGTCGCGTTGTGAGACATGGAAGATTAATAGGAATTTCTGGAGAATTTATTAACCAAGTTGCAGAAACCGCAATTTCTCTTTCGGAATCAATTTACCCCAATTTGCGACAAAGAGAAACTGCAATTAAAGCGGAATTACAAAGGGAAGAAGTTAATTTCTTGAAAACTCTTGATAGAGGAGAAAAGCTATTAGCTGAAATTATCCAATATGTAAAACAAAAAGGATTAACTTCTATTAGTGGAGAAAGTGCTTTTACTCTCTATGATACCTACGGTTTTCCATTAGAATTAACCCAAGAAATTGCAGCAGAAAATAATATAACTGTTGATGTTGATGGTTTTAATGCAGAAATGCAAAAACAGGTAGAACGGGCAAAAGCTGCACACGAAACCATAGATTTAACTGTACAAGGTTCTTTGGATAAACTTGCAGAACATATTCACTCTACACAATTCATTGGTTATACCCAACTAACAACTACTGCAAAAATCGAAGTTTTATTAGTTTCTGGTGTTTCCCAAGAAGCAGCAGAAGCAGGAACAGAAGTGCAAATTGTTTTGGATAAAACACCTTTTTACGCTGAATCTGGGGGACAAATTGGCGATAAAGGATATATTAGTGGTGATGGTGTTTTAGTCAGAATTGAAGATGTGAAAAAAGAATCTGATTTCTTTATTCATTTTGGACGCATTGAAAGGGGAACAATTAGAATTGGTGATGAAATTACCGCACAAATAGATCGGGGTTGTCGTCGTCGTTCTCAAACTAATCATACAGCAACTCATTTATTACAAGCTGCTTTAAAGAAAGTTGTTGATGAAGGAATTTCTCAAGCGGGTTCTTTAGTTTCTTTTGATAGATTGCGGTTTGATTTTAACTGTCCCCGCGCTTTAACGACTGAGGAAGTTATCCAAATTGAAGAGTTAGTAAATAGTTGGATTTCCGAAGCTCATTCTGCTACAATAGAAGAGATGCCCATAGCAGAAGCAAAAGCTAAAGGTGCAGTGGCGATGTTTGGGGAAAAGTACGGTGATCAAGTGCGCGTGATTGATTTTCCTGGCGTTTCTATGGAATTATGTGGAGGAACTCATGTTAATAATACTGCGGAAATAGGCGTTTTCAAAATCATTGCTGAAGCGGGAGTTGCTTCTGGGGTAAGAAGAATAGAAGCAGTTTCTGGGGCTGCGGTATTGGATTATTTGAATGTGCGTGATATAGTTGTGAAGGATTTGTGCGATCGCTTTAAAGTTAAACCAGAAGAAATACCCGACAGAATCACAACTTTACAAACCGAACTCCGCAACAACGAAAAAGAAATTCAAAGTCTGAAATCACAAATAGCAATAGTCAAATCTGACAGCTTATTACAAACTGTGGAAACAATCGGAGAACACAAAATTATCATCGCTCAAATGGAAGATATTGACGCAGAATCATTAAAAGATGCGGCGGAAAGATTGCTGCAAAAAATCGGTAATGGTGCAGTGGTTTTAGGTTCTATTCCCGAAGCCGGAAAAGTGAGTATCGTTGCAGCATTTAGTCCCGAAGTTAATAAAAAAGGTGTCCAAGCTGGGAAATTTGTGGGAACCATAGCTAAAATTTGTGGAGGTGGAGGTGGTGGAAAACCCAACCTCGCGCAAGCTGGGGGACGTGACGCAAGTAAATTACCAGAAGCATTAGAAACTGCGAAAAATGATTTATTAGCAGCTTTGAAATAGGATTTAGATCCCCGATTTCTTTGAGAAGTCGGGGATTGCAATGTCTGATATGTGGAAAATGATTTGGGATACAGCTAGAAGATTAAATGAGCCTGGTTAGCATGGCAAGATGAACCAGGTAGACAAATACATCAAGCCATCAAGTATAATATAACTTAGTCGAGAAACTTGTAGAAGCGATACCCAACCCAATACTTATCGGTTAAACTCAAAAAATAGAATTATGTAGGTTGGGTTAAGGAACGAAACCCAACATTTATAAGCATTTCTTGGGTTGCGCTGTCGCTTAACCCAACCTACAAAATTTATAATCATAACCTAGTCGAGAAATTTGTAGAAGCGATACCCAACCCATAAAACCTATAAATTAAAATTATGACCCTCGCACAAGAAACACGCTACTATTCACTCCAAGAATACCTAGAATTAGAGGTAAACTCAGAAATACGTCACGAATATATCAACGGATTAATTATACCCATGACCGGTGGAACACCCAATCATAATCAACTTGCGGGCAATTTTTACGCAATGTTAAATTTTGCACTTAAACGTCAACCTTATCAAGTCTTTGTTACAGATCAACGTCTTTGGATTCCCACCAGAAAAATTCATACCTACCCTGATATTATGGTTGTGAAAAATCCCTTAGAATATGAAGAAGGAAGAAAAGACACCTTAGTAAATCCTGTGATGATTGCAGAAGTATTATCAAAATCTACCAAAAGCTATGATAGAGATGAAAAATTCGCAGCTTATCGAACAATTCCCAGCTTACAAGAATATATTTTAATTGACCAATATACAATGCACATTGAACAATATTTTAAAACTGATAACAATAAATGGATATTTTCTGAATTTACAGATGGAGATAGTAGCTTAAACCTATCTTCTATTCCTTGCCAAATCTTGTTAGCAGATATTTATGATAAAGTAGACTTCAACACCGAAGAATAAAAAACTCAATCTTCCTCTTTGCGCCTCTGCGTGAGATGATCATAATCATAAATACCAAAGGAGTCAATAAAAATGAGTCGCATTAATCCCTACACATTACAAATGCAAATTACTCAAATGTTTGCTCAAGGACAATCATTTTTTGCCTTGACAAAAGTTCAAGATTGGTTAAAAGAACATAATCAAAACCCCTTAGATTTTGAAATTCTCTTCCACAAAAAACCCGCACCTCCTGGTTCTAAAGAAGTCATGGTAATAGAAATAGAACTCAAACGTAAAGACGGACAACCTGTAGATCCTTGGTTACAACAACAGGCTAATTTACACGCTTAATTTAGATATTTTTTCATCTTGATTACCTTGTAAACCTCCTGTATGGATTAATAGCAAAGATTCCGATTGAAAAAACCCTTGAGTGATTAAATCCATAACTCCATAAAACATTTTTCCCGTGTATACATAATCTAAAGGTATGTCATGTTGTTGTTGGAAATCTTGACAAAATAGCTTTAATTTATTAGTTACCTTAGCATAACCACCAAAATGATAATCAGATACAAGTTGCCAAGGTGCAGGAGTATTAACAGGTGTTGGTAAACCAGAAGCTAGATAATTTGTTAATAAGTTATTGATATCTTCGTTGAGAAAATCACCACCTTTCAAAACAGGAAAACCAATTACTTTTTGTTCTTGACTTAATGATAGTGTCATTCCTGCTAATGTTGTTCCTGTCCCGCAAGCCAAACAGATAGTATTAAATCCTCTCACTGTTTGTAATATCTCTATACAACCGCGCAAACCATTTAAGTTACAACCTCCTTCAGGAATCATAAATACTTCTCCAAATTGCTGTTTTAATTGATTTTGTAATTGTTCTGTATGACGTTTTTTATATGTTTGACGATCAATATATACTAATTCCATTCCCTGTGCTACTGCAAATTGTAAAGTAGGATTGAGAGGGATATTTTCTTCTCCACGAATTAAGCCAATAGTGCGGAAACCCAACAGATTTCCTGCGGCTGCGGTAGCATAAATATGATTAGAATAAGCACCACCAAAGGTAAGGATTGTGGATAAATTTTTCTCCTTAGCTTCTACCAAGTTATATTTCAGCTTAAACCATTTATTACCGTTAATTTGGGGGTGCATGAGATCCAAGCGTAAGACATATAACTTAACACCTGCATTATCACCAATTTCACTATTAATTTGTTGAATAAGTGGAGGAAAAAATTTTGACGGCATTTCCCAAAAAAAGTTCTTCTTTATGAGAATAGTATAAAATACTAAGGTTACAAAAAATATCCACCAATTATGGCTAAACTTTTTGATTTAATCACCGAAGAACTGCAAAAGTTTATTATTAAGATATTAAAGTTTCAGAGTTTTATATATACTGATTCCTGCTTCCTTAAATAAGTCCTCAAGGATATCGGAATTTTTTTTGCGAATATCAATATGTCCTTGGTACACTTTATAAACGCTACTACGCGAACGAAGTTCACACAGTTAAAATTATTACTAATTATGCTACCCATTTACAAAATACTATATCAACAGGTATATTTAAAAGTTAAGCCTGAAATATAAAATTACGAACTCAGAATCAAATTAATAAAAAATGAATTCTAGCCTTTTATTGTCTAACATTTTAAACCCGCCAGTGTTATTTTTCTTTTTAGGAATGCTGGCGATTTTTCTGCAATCTGATTTGGAAATTCCCCAACCATTACCCAAATTATTTTCTCTTTATCTGTTACTCGCAATTGGTTTTAAGGGTGGATATGAAATTGAAGAAAGTGCCATTAATCCAGAAGTTGTCCTCACTCTGTTAGCGGCTATATTCATCGCTTCTGTTGTTCCTATTTACTCATTTTTCATTTTAAGACTGAAACTGGATACCTATAATGCAGCGGCTATTGCTGCAACCTATGGTTCTATTAGTGCCGTTACTTTTATTACGGCTCAATCTTTTCTCAAAGTTCTCAATATTGATTCTAGTGGACACATGGTAGCTGCTTTAGCAATCATGGAATCTCCAGCAATTATTGTGGGAATTGTCTTAGTGAGATTCTTTGCTAAAAGTCAGTTGGAAACAAAAGAAGGAAAAGTAGAGGAAGAAAAATTTTCTTGGGGTGAAGTGTTAAGAGAAGCCTTTTTAAATGGTTCTGTATTTCTCCTCATTGGTAGTGTGATAGTGGGAATTCTTACAGGAGAAAAGGGTTGGGAAAAATTACATCCATTTACCCAAGATATATTCTATGGAGTGCTATCATTCTTTCTATTAGATATGGGTATGGTAGCTGCTAGAAGAATCAAAGAATTGAGAAGTACAGGTCTTTTCCTAATTGCTTTTGGCGTTATTATGCCTGTATTTAATGCCATTATTGGTATCTTTATCAGTAAATTAATTGGGATGTCTGAAGGAAATGCTCTTTTGTTTGCCGTACTTTGTGCTAGTGCTTCTTATATTGCCGTACCGGCAGCAATGCGAATGACTGTCCCTGAAGCTAACCCTAGTTTATATGTATCTATGGCTTTAGCTATCACCTTTCCGTTTAATATTATTGTTGGTATACCTTTGTATTTCAACATTATCAAGACAATAGGAGTATAACCAGGTGCAAGTTGTTAAAAAAGTCGAAATAATTATCAATTCCTTAGAACTACAAAAGGTGTTGAAAATTCTAGATCATATAGGTGTTTCTGGATATACAATTATTGAGGATGTTACAGGTAAGGGATACAGAGGTCGAGTTATTGACGATTTAGAAGGTCATGCACTTACCAATGGTTATGTAATGACTATTTGCAATGAAGAACAAGAACGGCAAATAGCTGAAGCTGTTCGACCAGTCATCAAAAAATATGGTGGTGTATGTATTGCTGCTGATGTTAAATCAATCGTAGATTAATTAACTTTTGTAAATAACAATTAGCAAATAAAATCTAATTTTTTGATGAATTTTGGCGAATGCTCCAGTACAAGGGAAATAGATGCAGGATTACCCCGTAATAGGTTGTAATATTAACATTACTATAATCATTGTGCAGCTTAGAGAATTATCTCTGGAGTATACAAAATGAAACCTTTAATTGCAACTTTCACTCAAAATTTAGATTTTTCGGAATCGGAAATAGAAACAATACTTTCCACACCGTTAAAGGAGGTGCTAAATTCACCGGCTTTGAAACAAGAGTTAGATAGTTTAGATATTAGCTTACTCAAAAAAACCTTACCCACAGCCGGTGCAGTTTTAGCTGAACATTTACCACTTTTTTATGATTGGCTAAAAAATGAATTAGGTGTCCAGAATGTTCCTGATAGTCCAGACCATACAACAAAATGGGTAGTTGGTTTTCTGAATAATCAGGAAAGTATCAATCATTTGGTTGAATTACATCGTCCCGTTCCCCATGCAGCTTTAGAACAGGCTGTTCCCCGGTTGGTAGGTTTGTTTGATGGTGTGGAAGATGTGAAGGTGCGTCAAGAATGGGAAAAAGCAGTTGCAGCGCTTTGTTTGGTTTTGGTTGTTGATGCTCGTGAACAGGCAAAACTGGCTAATTAATATGTCTGATAGCGTGGCGCAAGCCATATCAGGATGCTCAGGATTGAAGGATTAACAGGATTGAATATGGCGATATTTTGGGCGCAGGCCCTGCGCCCCTACCTCCTAAAGTGCTGGCTGATGTTGAATCCAAGGGTTAGCGGCTTCTAGTTGGGCTGCTAGACTAATGAGGGTAGATTCAGCCGCAGGTTTACCAATTAGCTGTACACTCAGGGGTAAACCATTGCTATCAAAACCGACGGGAAGAGCGATCGCAGGTAATCCAGTAGCATTTGCGACAGGACAAGGCGCGACCCAGTGGACAATTTTGGCGAATGTCTCTTCTGGACTCAAATCTGCCCATTCACCGACGCGAATGGGAGAATGGAGATAGACTGGTAATACCAACACATCCACAGTATCAAAAAATGCGATAATTTGCCGAGAGACAATTTGCATTTGGGAAAGTGCTTGCAGATATTCAGCAACAGAACCATTTTTTGCGAATAACCACTGGTTCAAAGGTTGCAAAGCTGGTGACGGGATTCCCGCTGCTGCTATTCCTGCTTGCCAAACTACTTTAAATGGTTCGATTAAACTGCTAAAATCTGGATATTTTTCCTCAACTTGATGTCCAAATTGTGCTAGTAATTCAACTGTTTTTAATACTCCTTGTTGACAGTTAGCGTCAGCTTCTCCAAAAGGAAGAATATTGGTACTAAAGGCAATTTTTAAAGGATCTAATTTAAATTGAGTTGCAGACAGAAATGATGGTTGGGGATCTGGTAGCCAATAAGGATCACCAGTAACGTAGCCAGAGATGACATCTAACATAGCGGCTGCATCCGCCACTGTGCGGGCAAGGGGACCATCAACAGCGATGCCCCCCAAGCGATCGCCTACAGGGGCTTTAGAAACTCTTCCCCTGGCTGGTTTGATGCCCACAACACCACAACAAGCCGCCGGACCACGCACCGAACCACCACCATCTGAACCTTGAGCGATCGCACTTAATCCTGCTGCTACCGATGCCGCTGCACCACCACTAGAACCACCCGGAGTATATTCTAAATTCCAAGGGTTTCTTGCTGGGGGAAATCCCATAGGTTCGCTGTAAGGATAAGAACCTAATTCGGAAGTTGCGGTTTTACCCAGAATAATAAATCCCGCTTGTTTAATTTTCGTCACCACGCCATCATCATGATTGGCAATATTGTTCAACAGCGCTGGATTTCCATAAGTACAAGTAACACCTGCAACTGCACTTAAGTCTTTAATAGAAATTGGCACACCAAAAAACGGCGGTAATTCGGAAATGGTCGTCAGTAATTCCGTTTTATTTGTAGCATCAGCGATCGCTAAATCTGCCGTAACTGTAAAATAACTCCCCAATTGGGGATTCAAGCGTTCAATTCTTTCCAAATATACTTCCACCAACTCCAGCGGCGACACTTCCCGTAGACGGATTAATTGTGCTAACTCTAAAGCCGGAGTAAAAGCTAAATCATTGCTATTCATTTTAACTTGTTGCAAAAAGGGAACAGGTAATGAGTGTTGACACTCATTTTCACCAGTTTAGAGCTTCAGTCAAAAAAAAGATGCTTTAGGTGAAGGTTGAAAATGCCTATTTTCCCAACTGTTAACTGTTTGGCTCTGATGTATGGGCGATCGCTCAATTATTGGTTAAATTGTATCTTCTAAGTATTGCAATCCCCAGTGATACAAAGAACGCATTAATAGATTGTTGAGATTGGGGGGAGTGCTAACTTTCTTGAGTAGTTCCATCATCAGCTTTTTAATGATTTGTGGTGTTGTTGGTATCTTAACTCCGTCAAATCCATTGTTAGCCCAAAGATAGCCAATTTTCGTTGAAGTTATAGATTCGCCATCATGAATAATTGTGTTGCGCTTTTTCCTAATATCGGCCATTAATTTTGACCATTTATTATCTTCTTTGAATTTATTGTAAATACACCAACCTTGCATTAATTCTGCTAGACTTGGTTCATCTTTATTACTTACTATCCAACCTTTAGCAGTCCAATTTTGGGCTGTTGATTGAATATACAATAATTGTTCTAAAAGTTGGACAAACTGAATAAATGCAGTGGTGTAATTTTCTCGGTTTAGAGAAAGTTCTAAGATAATTGTTGATTCCCAAAGTTTGCTAAGATTATCAGTCTGTATTTTTTGGATTTGATTTTTCCAATTGATGATTTTTTCTGAATCAGTTATTTTACTAACATCATTACAACCTATCCAATCTTTGAGTTTTTGGTGAAAATCATGATTAGATTCCCAGTTACTATATTGTGCTAAAAAACCAGCTAATTTATATAATACTGAATGACGACTTTCATGAACTTTTAGCCAAATTTGGGCTTCCGAAAAATCCCCTCTTTCCCAAGCTGATTTAATCTTTACTTTTTCTAACGCCCAGAAATATTTACTCATAGTAATAAGTTGAAAATTCTGGGAATGATTAGCAGTAACTAAACCATTTTCTAAGGTGGTAAAAAATTCCTTTGGTTCATCGGGACTAGCATTAAATACTTTATATTGACGGACTAAAGCTGCTGCACAAATTTCTACATTAGAAGCAATTACAGGGGTACATCCTTTAGTTTGAATCCAGAGAACAAACTCTTGATTTTTGTTAGCATTGATAGCTTCTTTCAAAACCAGGTGTTCTAATTCTTCTCGAATTTCATCACTATTACCAGCATTAATTTTTGGGGCGTGAACATCAACTCTAATATCAGGGAATAAACTTTTAATTTTTCCTTTCATTAATTCTGCTAACCATAAAGTATCTAATCGGCGAAAGTTCCAGGTAATACTTTCCGGTTGGTCTGTTCCCCATAGGATAATATGTTTTAAGCCTTGTTTTACTCCTCCTTCAATGACAGTTTTATCTAACAATAATTCGACATTACTAAAATCACCACCTAACCATACTTGACAGTAATCATAATATCTTTGACCTAAATCTCGACCACTCCAGGGATAGGTTTTACGATCTTGGTCTTGATGTTTACCCCGTTCTATTCCTAGTTCTTGATAGAGTTCGTTGATATGTGGAGGATAACTAATATTACCATCTGCACCAAAGGAACGGATAAGACCATCTTTACACCGCCAGCCTATTTGTCGAGTTCCTATGGTAATGATGAGGGTGCTAACTTGATTTGTGTTATTTGTTGTTGTCATAGTGGGAAGATTTGAACTTTACTTTGTAATGTTTCTAAATATTTTCGGCGTGGATTTTCATTAGCACCAAATACTGTTACTACTTGGTAATTTCCTAAATTTGCAATCCATACAGGGGAAGGAATAACCTTATTACCTTGAGTTTTACCGCAAAGATTACCGTCATAATTATTATTAAATTTTAGTTCATCACTATGTAAAACTGATAGGGCATAAGATTTACCGAATTTTTCGTCTCCAGAACATACAAATATGCGACAATTTGCGTCTATTGCTTCTGTCCATTGGTTATTTCTAACTATTCCACAAGTTCTTAATTGTCCAGAATTAAAATTAACACCTAAGGTTTGTAATGCTTCATAAAAATTCCTGATTTTAGTTTTGAATAATTCTTGAAATTGTTTAGTATTATCTGGTAATGTCCAAAAATTATCATCACTTTCAGTAATTAAATTACAGCCACGATACCAAGGAGGACGGGGAGGATTACGATTTTTTCGAGAATATAATGGTCTTCTTGCACCTTGACCAATACCACCCAAATGAAACATTAACCAGGTGAGATTTTTTATTAATTTCTCTAAGTTCTGTTTTTGAGACTGGGGAATTTCCGGTGAATAGTTTAATGTGAGTATTCCTGATTGTTCACCAAAATCATCGTTTTGATTTGTAGCATTATCTCTAATAGTTTTTCCTTCTAATACTCTGACCATTAACCAGCCATATTGTTTACTAGGATTGATCCCTCCAAAGATTTTATTTTCCCATTCTTGAACTTGTGTAGGTTCTAAAACCCCTAATGCAAAGGTTCTAAACCAATAACGTAACATTGATTTAAAGGCTACCGGGCGGACTTCTGAAGTAGCTATATTGTCAGTTCTTAACTTACCATTATTATCAGTTCTAAATCTACCATCATTTCCCCTTTGATAAGGTTGGTTAACATTTCTAAACCTCTGTCTACCATGTATTAACTGGCCTTCTATAACAAATTCAACTCTAAAGAATTCATGATTCTTCTCAAGTTTTCCTGCGGGATTTAATTGACCATAACCAGTGTTAACTTGAGAACCTACACCAGCTTGTAAACCTTTGATTAACCACTGTTTGACTTGTTCTAATATATCGTTATCCTGGCAGTTACTAGCTAATCTTAACCCAATCACAAACATGGGCTTTTCTAAACTGAAAAATGGGTTAGGATTGGGGCTATATTTAGGTGTATTATTGGCTGAATTATTATCCCATTGCCAAATATTATTAGCTATATCCACAGCTAATACATTTTGATTTTGATTCGGTAAAGGATAAGCGTCTAAGAATACAACTTTACCCGCTTGATTGGCTTTATCTTGAGTTTCTACTGAACCAAAATAGGAGGCAATTTGTTTTTCTGCTTCTTGCCATTCAATCTTGTCTTTAGCCATGATTTCCCTAATGGCTTGGGTTCTGGCTACACCCCGTAAGCTGCTAGAGGGAATATAAGGAATACCCAAAGCATCAAAAGCGGGTAATAAAATACTTTCTGGTCCTCTATGTCCTCCTACTCTAATTCTCCAAGGACATTGAACTTTAAAACTTTTTTGGGCTATTAATTCAGTACGTTTTGTTAGTTGTTGTAATCGCTGGGAATATTTTGACCCTTGTTCGGCCATTTGTAATATTTGTACCTTAGTGGAGTCTTTATAATCATGATTGGGCGATAGCGAAGCGCTGCTGCAAGCAGTTCGCATCCAACGGAGATATTCTACAAAACTGGCTTCTGGATGTGGTTGAGGTGGGTTATCTGGATTCAACCAGGGAGACGGGATAGGAGGCTGATTATTACCACCACCATGACCACCAGGATTACCATTGCCGCGACCATTATCACCCACAGGAACGTTAATTACTTTTCTGGGTCTGTTTACATCTGGTGTGGTAGGTGCAGGTGGTTGAGGTCTTCTAGGTTGATTGGTTTGAGGTCTTTCAAATACCATAATTTTATTCTCCTTCAATACCTGCGTAAATTGCAGTAGCCCAAAAACTAAATTCTTGTGCTAAAGCTAATCCCAAACCTGTGATACCTAAATATTCATCTGTGTTAAGATTTTTTAGTGTTGTTAAACCTTGTTGTCCAGATAAATTTTGTGTTTCTGAAATAGTTTGCAAACATTCAAAGAATTTTTGTACTACTTGTCTTTTACCCATCATGCCATCAGGTAATGCCATTTCCTCGGCTTTTAATCGCATTATTCCCCAAGTAGAAAGATAGGTATAAAGTTCCACTGCTTGACTTTTTTGTTGTTTTAAACGAGTGTCATCTTGACGGTGTAAATTGCGTAAATTATTTAAAGCGTCATAAGTTGGTGTGGCAATGGTTCTAGGGTCAAATGTCATATTAATTTCCTTTTTCTGACTACACTTTTACAGACTAAAAATCTTTTTTACACAGGAAATTATCGTTTTCATCCTGGACATCCTGATATGGCTTACGCCACGCTTTGCTATCAGACAAATTTTCTAATTCTCTTTAGCAGTTGACATCCACTGTTGCACAAAACCCCGTCCTAAACTTTCTTGTCCGCCAATTTGTAATATTTCCTTGTCTGCTAATAAAGTTTTAAAATCTTGATAGGATTGTTGTGATTTTCCATTAGCTTGTGATGTAATTCCCCAAGGTAAATACATTAATGTATCGGGTGGAATTGCTTCCTCATAACGGAAACCACCATTTACAGATTTATGTTCATCGAGTTTAATTTTTACCTGTCTCCATAAACTCATTTGAATTAATGTGGCACAGTGTTTATCAGGTAAAACCAATAACCGATTTATAGAAACTGTAGCATCACCTTTTGGTACAAATTGTTGTAAATTTTGTCCTGGTTGTAATTGATTTTTTGGGATAATTGCATCCTTTAAATAAACCGGAGAATTATTATTAAAGTTACAACTGTATTCTACAGGTATGGGTAATTTACCTCCTTGTAAACGTTGCCAACGTTGTAATAAAAGGGGACAACTAACCCAAACTACACTATGACTTAATGATGGTACTGGCAACCATAATATAGAAGCGTCACCAATCCAAATATTACCCTGTTCTAGTTGTCCATCTTGTAAATCATTGCCAAATAGTTGATATTTTTGGTCTTTATCTGTAGCTAGTGAACGGACTTTACCACGAACTGTACTAGAAGGAATATAGGGTAAATTAGTATGAGATTCACGGGCAATTCCTAATAAATTACCTTCCTGAGTTGTGCCACCTGTATGTAATGGTGAAAGTAGATATAAATAAATGTATTCCATTATGATTTCTCCTCACTTTTTCCTTGATATTTAATCCACAACATTTCTGAATAACCCAATTGTCGCCAATTGTTTACACGGTTTTTTTTATAATTTGGTAAAATTTCTGTATCCTGAAACAACCCTTGAGGTTTTTCCAAGTAGTACAATGTCCCCGGTGGTGCAGCAAAAACTTGGGGTGCAGTAATGCTTTTTGTAATGCTTTTTGTATTGTCTTCTTTCTCCCTAATTCTACAACTAATTGGTACTGGTTTATCTGTGGACATACTCACAAAAATACCGTCTTTGAGTTTCCATTCCCAGGGATAAGGACGACATAAGGAAACTTTTTGATTATGCTTATTTGTGTGCGGTCTTTCAAAAACTCCAGGAGTAACTAGATAAGCTATTGATTTGGTATCAGCTTGAAAATTACTATCTGAAATATTTTGTAATTCTTGCCATTGTTCCCCCAATTCTGGACAAGATTCTACTATGACCCTGTGTCCTTCTCCTCCCAATCTGATTGTCGCAGGTGTTGTAATTTCGTGATTAATGCCTATGGCAAAACTCCAATTTTGATGTAGTCTAATAGCATTTTCTACAAAGTAACCATCGGCATCTTTGACTTGTTTTGTTCCCGGTTCAATACTATTATGAGAACGGGTTTCTTCTTGCCAAGGTTTATCTTCATGACTATCTTTAATTATGTTCCAATCATTTTTATCTATTTCCCCGGTTTTTAAATATTCCTTAACAACACAGGATGGTAAATATTGTCTGAATTTTGTTTCTAATCCATTGCCTTTAACCAAATCATCATCTTCATCATCATTTTTTTTATTATGAGGTTTAACTAATGGACAAGGTTGAGTTTTATCCCATAAGGCATTATTGATATAAGATTCTGTTTCCCAAGTTAAAGGGACAAGGGGTACAGATTTCACAAAACCTAAAGGACGGGGAAGATATAGGGTATTTTCTGTGTTTTGATAACAAAGGAATGGACCGAAAATTTTAAAGTCTTTCCTTTCCCCCAATATTCCCCTAAATGCACCAGCTATAGTATGACCATTAGGAGGAAATATACTACCAGCCCATGCCCTTTCCTGTGGTGAAAATGGTTTAGCATCTCTTAACATTAAAATATCTAATGGTGTGAGTTTGTACCAATTCATTAATTCTCACCTCCTACTTTTATATCACGGTTACGTTTGACAAATGCCGCTAGTTTTAACCAACTTTGAATTTCATTATCTAGTTGTTTGGTTTCGGTAGTAATAAACAATGCTGTTAAAAAGTTTGCTAACTGTTTTTGAAACTTTGTTTTCACATCTTCATCATTTTGGAATTGGTCACGGCGATCGCAAAATGCTTTTGTCCAAGGTACAATAGCTTCTAAACTCGGTGCGGGGTGTTGACTCCATAAACTCGCAGCTTGTTCAAATATCGCACTTTCTAAATCATTTGTGATTAATTGCTGCCATTCAGAAAAAACATCGAATTTAGCAGTAGATTTTAAGGTATTACCGTTTCCGTAAAGTACCCGCACTTGTACAGCGTCTTTTTTATTAAAACAGGCTTTTTCTCCATGTTTTTCAGTTGGTATGAGGCAACTATGATGATATTCGTGTTTTTTCGCTGCGTCTTCCGCTTCCCACAGGCTTTCTAAAGCTATTGCTAAGGGTACAGAATGATGGGAAATTACGATACCAAAACTAATTGTAGCCTCACTTCCCATTGTAAATAATGGACGGTCAACTAAACCAACTTTTTCACCATCATCTTTTAAATATTTCCAATAATCACCCTTATTACTAAATTCTTCACGGGGGTCTTTTGCACCTCTAAAACATTGACGGATATCCCATAACCATTTATCCCATTCCCACAGATTCGTATAGGCTAAAACATCATCACCTCCACCATAAATTAATCTACCTGCATAACGGTTTTGTGTCAAATAGGGAACTAATTGATTAGAAAAGTCTAATAACGCGCGACTTAATGCACTGTGGGTACTAGGTCCCATGCGTTTTTGGATTTCTAAAAACTCTGGAAAGTTAGTTAATGGTAAATTAGCTGTTCTGACTTTTTCCTCAAAACCATCAGGAATATATTCGCGGTAGGGTTTCATTTTTGTCCCCTTTAACCATTCACTCATACTATCACCATCACCTGCTGCTAATACATACCAATCTGATGGGTTATTGTTGGGATAGCATTGACTGAGAATTTGATTAATTCCTTCGGTATATTCTGCTTTTAATGCTTCACTATTTGGTAGATCTTCTAATATCCAACCTGCATTAAGTAAACGGGGATGGTATTTTTTAAGATTCTGTTTTTTATCTATCCAAGGAATACCCCATTTACCTCTCATTTCTGTGAGTGTATTCTCGATATCAGGGTATTTCTCAATTATGGCTTGACAAGCTTTTTCAAAATTACGTTTATGTTCAGGATTACTTTGATTAACTTTCAAATATCCGGCAACTCCAGAGGTTAAATCTGGATAGGATATCTCTAAATCTACTCCTAATAATTCTGGTAAAACCTTATGTAAACCCCGCTTTAATACCTCCGTAGCATTTAACTGTTCTCTTCCATCAAAAAACCCTGCTTTATGCTTCCAAAAATATTGGGTTTCACCTTCCGTTATCCAGTCTTTTTTATCTTGATCTTGATTACCAGGACTGACAACTGGACCAATACCAGAAATTGTCGAACGGGGTCCAAAGGCTGTGGGAAGTTCCCAATTTCTAGCATTTTTAACCGCTGTTAAACTAGCACGGGTAGCATCGAAAATATAACCCCACCATGAACCTATATTAGCACTAAATCCTCTTTTATATATCTGTTGACGAATTTTATAAGATTCTTGTAATAAATCTTTTTCTTTTTCTTTGAAAAGCTGATTTTCATTGATTAAATTGTAAGTTTCATTTTGTGCTTTTGACCAGTTTTCAAATTCTTGATTTTTGTCTTCGTTAGCAGAAAATTTAAATTCTTCTTCTGGTTTACCAATGGGTAATGCTGTCCAGTAGGTTTGCCACTGGGATTTTAACCAACCTTGCCATCTGGTATGATGGGGATATAAACTTTTCATCCAATGACGTTCATTTTGTAATTCTTTTAATACTAAATCCCCCACTTTTAACCATTCTTTTAACAAGGTTTGTTGGGCTGTTTGCATTGCTGCTTGTACTTTGCCTTCTGGTAATACCAATACTATCACATTAGGAAAACCAGCAGTTAATAATGATTCTGGTGATGGTTGGTTTATATATGGCGAAAAATCTCGATATTGTTGTACCAACCAATGATCTATTAATGGTTGTTGATAAAGACTAGGATAAAGTAAGGTATCTGGTCCATATTGATTGGCTAGTTGCCAACAAACTTTGGCTGATAGATAATGTAATAACCAAGAACCCGCCCAAAAATCCCGCATTTTGCGACTAGATTTAATTAATTCCTGTACTGGACTAAAACTAAATACTGCTAAATAAGGATGAGAAACTGCTTTACCTCTTGGCCAGTTTTTAATTTCATCTAATGTTAAATCATATCCAGCAAAACCACCAGCTAAGGCTGATGTCATACTTACATGACTCCAAATTGAAGCATCGGGAATCCTAGTTTCTGCTGGCATTAACATTAATGAACTATCTTCATAGATATCACAGGTGACTTTAGGTAAACAACGCCATAGCCACCAATATAATTCTTTAATTTTGGGAATATTATCTTGAATTTCATCTTGAAATTTTTGTGGCGCTGTTTCTAGTATTTCTAATAATCTCTCTTCTTTTGTAGATAAAAAATCTGCACGTTTACCATTAATTAATTCCTGATGAAAATTAACTTTTAAATTTTGTTTTGCACCAGATAATAAATGTCTAATTTCTAGTCCCTTGTTAGGATTATTACCTTCTGCATAATTTACAAAGGCTGTAGTACCACCAATTGCAGATCTATCACTTGCTGAAGCAACATGATCTGCTAAGAGGATATTTGCTAATGCTTTACCACGAGAATCATCCGGGGTTTTGCCAATTTCAACCCAAGGTTTCATTACTTCTAGTTGTTTATAGAAGCTATTTTTACCCCGTCCTGTATTGTCATGTAATGCTTTTAATACAGGGTCATGTAATAACCCCCAAATCTTAGCCCGCCAATATTCTGCTGTCATCGGTAGATTCCCTGTGTAGCTTATAAATGAATTATAAGAGCGGGATTCAGTATTTGTCTAGGAATCTAAAATATCTCAAGATTTTTGTACGGTTTTCTCTAACTCTTACTCTGTAAGCTTTTCCTCATTTTGAGAGTTTTATTACAAATATTTTTTTGTCTTTGACATGGGTTCTTGTTTATGCAGCTATCAAGTTACAGCGTTTCCCTTACCAAACATTGATTGATAGTTAAAATTTACTGATTCTCAAAATATCAGTAAATTCTCTATTATGTATTTATATATACTGCTGATCATCCCCTCCTTCCCCTGTTTCTATTCGATTAATATCCCCAGCGAGTGGGAATATTGAATCTAAATAGGTATCTGTTTCAGGATTAAAGTGTTTTCATTCAATTAATATCCCCAGCAAGTGGGAATAGTAATGCTGGTTAGTGGTGTCATTTCTACAAGTGCTTGTTTCCATTCAATTAATATCCCCAGCGAGTGGGAATATACCATCTTCATATTCCTTAAATATTTCTAATATTTGAGGGGTAGTTTCCATTCAATTAATATCCCCAGCGAGTGGGAATAAAATAGCCGTGACATAGAATAAAAGAACTTAAAACGTTTCCATTCAATTAATATCCCCAGCGAGTGGGAATTCAGGATGCTCATAGTATTCCACTACAAGGAAGCAGCAAAGTTTCCATTCAATTAATATCCCCAGCGAGTGGGAATATGACTAAACAATTCTCTCAGTATGTAAGTCAGGTTATGTTTCCATTCAATTAATATCCCCAGCGAGTGGGAATAAAAGCCAGCTTCAGTCATTAAACCTTCTACTGCTGTTTCCATTCAATTAATATCCCCAGCGAGTGGGAATTTTAAGCCATGCTTATGAGTCAAGATACCTGCTGAGTTTCCATTCAATTAATATCCCCAGCGAGTGGGAATGCATGATTCATGATCTTGGCTTATCTGCTAACTTTAGGTTTCCATTCAATTAATATCCCCAGCGAGTGGGAATTCAAGTCTGATTAACCCATCATGAAGTAGGTTATAGTTTCCATTCAATTAATATCCCCAGCGAGTGGGAATAAGAAAAAACAGGAGACACAGATTATGACAACCTTAAGTTTCCATTCAATTAATATCCCCAGCGAGTGGGAATAGCCATTGCACAACACAACGCAGCAGAAGTTAACCAAGTTTCCATTCAATTAATATCCCCAGCGAGTGGGAATTAAACAAAGAAAAAAAACAGGAGACAAACACGATGGTTAGTTTCCATTCAATTAATATCCCCAGCGAGTGGGAATAAAGCAGAAACCACAACCTACAACTTTTGCGGATCGTTTCCATTCAATTAATATCCCCAGCGAGTGGGAATCTCAAAAAGCTGTTAAGAAAGTAGTTGATTTCTTAAGAGTTTCCATTCAATTAATATCCCCAGCGAGTGGGAATCCCTTCATTTTAACCCCTTACTGTGCAAAGAGTCTAGACCCACTTTCCGAAGGTCAGCAAAAACCACTGCCAACCAGCCCACAAAACGACCATTAAAAACCGCGTAACCCTTATCCAATAAGCAACCGAAGTTCACAACCATAAAATCAACACCTCAGCCATTTTCCCTAAACCACGGCTAACGCCACACTATGCTGTTGAAAACAAACTAAATAATAATTGAACTAGGTGGTTCAATCACAGGTATTCCCACACCCCAAGTTTCCACTTGAGATAGAGTATGTCGAGACAAAGGATAAAACCTGACATTATCTTTTTCTAACTTCAGCTTTTTCCGCAAATGACGACGTAGGTCTTGATATTTTTCTGTACTCAATTGACATTCAAACACAGAATATTGTACACGCTGTCCATAACCCTCCAATAAATCAGCTACTTTTTTGCGCCGTTTATTACAGGGAATATCATAAGCAATCACATACAAAAACATAACATAATTTTAGTCAATCCGATATGGTTGATAATGATGACTAGGATTGTAAACAAACTGCTTAAAAGCCTTCACCTGTTTAGTTAATAAATCCCATTTTGGTTGTTTAATTCCCTCATCAGTTTGTATTTCTTCAGACATCCTTTGTAAAAACGCCCGAAGAAATTTCTTCCTTCCCGCATCATTCAAATAACAACCACCATTCTTAAACTCAAAATCAGCTTCAGAATTAACAATTTTGCGATTAATTAACCACATCACTAAAGAATCTATAAGTGGGGCGCGAAACTCCTCAATTAAATCAGAAGCCAAGGCTGCATGACCATCATGAGCCTGATGTAAACAAGCATAATAAGGATCAAGTCCTTGAATTTCAATTAACGCTAATAAATGATTCCAAAGCACTTGATAACCAAAACTTAGCATGGCATTGACTGGGTTTCCTGGAGGACGACGACTCCGACCGGAAAACACAAAATCAGGGTTTGTTAAACATTCACCAAACGCCGAAAAATATTGAGCTGCACCTGCACCTTCAAACCCCATTAACCGTTCTAAATTATCAGCCTGTGCTACTTGGTCAGCTAGATAATCTAAACTTTGTAAAACCCGTTCTAAAAGCTCCGATTCCCTTTTTTTCTTTTGTCTTCGTAACAACACCCTACTATTTTTTAACTTACCTTTAATCATAGCCCTAGCAGTAATCAACTTTTCTATAGGAGATAATTGTTGTTGATAACGTGATAACTGCCGATATCCCTTAGAAATGGGTAAGATTCTGCCATAGCAATAACCCATGCGTGATAAATAAGCAATAGGAATATCTCGCCATAAACAAGCACGAATAACTTGGGTGGTTATTTGGGATTTCCCAAAGATCAGAATTTGCTCTAACAGAGGTAATTGCACTTCAGCATAAATAGTTTCCCCTTGCTTAACTAGCAAAGTTTCTTTCTGTAAACACACATAGCAATTCTGCTCAGAAACATAAAGAGTTTGCATAGAATTATCAATTATTAACGCCACCAACGTTGTAAATTAGATTTCTTTGGAGAACGATATTTACCCTTTCCAGAAGATGTTAATTCTGCATTCTGTTCCGGTTCTAACCACAAAACAACTCTATCAGCTGCACTGGCAACTATATAAGTAGTAACAGTGACTAATATAGTATTAATAATTACTGCTGCTAAACCTAAAGGTGCAATCAACAAAATCACTAAAGTAATACCACCATTAACAGTAGATATAGAAACATTTCTGACAGTGGCAGAACGTCGGGAAATATACATTGTGCTAAAAAGACTGACTTCAAAGTAATGATATTGACTACCATAACCGCAGAATTAGCCAAAAGCTAGAAAAAGGTTATAAACTAAATTATTATAGTTATCTTCTCTATAGCAATATTGACAATGCTTACAGCCAAGTTTTATTAGCATTCTAAATATTTTCTTTTTGCACTGAGATTAATTTACTATAAATTCCTGCCAGTGATTCCTTTACCATGCTTAAAAAACCTACTCACCCCTATAGAGAACGGTTAGCGTTTGAACGCTTACTGCTGTTAATTGCTACATTATTAAAACATCCAGGTATAGGTAGTCCTGATTTTTTTGATCTCAGTAACAATGAAAATCATGATGCAATTAGTTCTGTGAAAGTATATCTGCAAAAATTAGCGGCAGAATTAGATATAGAATTACCAGCAGGATATCCAGCAATTCCGACACTACGCAAAGATTTAGAAACCCTGAGACGTTATGCTATTCTTGATCGGCGGATGTATCGTTGGGGATATTATTTAGGTACTGGTGCGCTTTCCATCGCAGAATTAAAAGTAGCATTTAATGCTTTAGCCTCTCAAGCACAATATCAGGGTGATGCTCAAGCTAGACGTATTCATGAAACTCTTAGTAAAAGATTACGTGGCTTAGATATGGAACTCAAGGGTGATTTTTTTTATCCTACTCGGCAACATCTTAACCGTGCTATTATTCATACTGACCCAGAGGAAATGGTAATTCAGGGAGAAACCCGTGATACACTATTTCATCAATTGCCATTATTAGAAAAAGCCATTAGTAAGGGAGAAGCGATTGAAATTTCTCGTACTAATGACTTTTATGGTTTTAATAGAACTGGACGGATACAGATTTTTCCCCTACAGCTAATTTACCATGATATTGCTTGGTATTTACTATATGAATATTGTGAAAATGGACATTTAGCCATAGGAAGATTAAACCGTTTTAATAATCATTGTATTTTTATTAAAATCCTGCCTAGGGGTTTAGAAAAACAAAAAGAAAGTTTAGTTAAAGCATATAAGTTACTAGAAAATGGCTGGGGTTTAAATTTAGGTGAACCAGAACCGCAAAAATTAGAATTAGAAGGAACTCTCAACTTAATTAATGTGAAAGTCCGGTTTTTTCCGCCAGTATCAGCATTTATTTTAGAAGGGGAACTTCGTCATCCTCACCAAAAAATTACCACTGGATTTATTGATAAAACTGGGCAACATACTTGTATAGAATACACTGTAGATTTACCACCTCGGTCTTTAAATGAATTTAGTCGCTGGGTTTATCGTTACATGGACAAGGCAGAAGTGTTATCCCCTCCTCAATTAGTGGAACAACACCGCCAATCTGCACAAGCTTTATTTGACCGCTATTTTCATAGAGATAGATAAATCTCCTACTGGAATTTCAAAATAGCGATCGCAGTTTCCTTGTTCCTGATTGTGCTAAAAATATGGTTAATTATGGATGGTCTCCATTAAAACCCTGCCCGTTTAAAAATTTATGGTTAATTCTAGTCTTGTTGCCACACTCTATGTTAATCCTGTGACAGGAAACGATGCCAATACTGGTTCTCGTCCTGATCCCCTTAAAACCATTACCCGCGCCCTTAAACAAGCGAAAACATTAACAATTATTCAGTTAGCCAGTGGAACTTATAGCACAGCCAATGGTGAAGTATTTCCCTTAGTCATTGCACCGGGAGTATTAGTAGTAGGAAATGAAGCAAATAAAGGTCAGGAAACGATTATTGCCGGCAGTGGGGAATATCAAAGCTTTAGTTTTGGAATACAGAATATTACATTACTCTTACTAGGTGATGCCAGTCTTTTAGGTGTGACTGTGATAAATCCTGCCGGCAAAGGGACTGGGGTGTGGATTGAATCATCAATACCGACTGTGGCTAATAGTACATTTAAGGACTGTACTAGAGAAGGAATCTTCATTACCGGCAATAGCAAAGCAGGGATTGTGGATAATTTATTTATTAATAACAAAGTTTGTGGATTAGTCATAGCCAAGAATAGCAAAGGAGAAGTCCTGCGGAATGGATTTCAAAATAATGCCTTAGGCATAGCCATTAGTGACTTTGCCGCCCCTTTAGTCGCCAATAACCAACTTTCAGGTAATGGGACAGCGATCGCCCTATCTCGTGATGCTAAACCAGTATTACGGCGAAATCTCATCACCAGCAATACCCAAGGCGGTCTTTTAATCGCCGGTAATGCCATTCCCGATTTAGGCAGTCCCCAAGACCCCGCCGACAACATTTTTCGAGAACAGGGTAAATTCGATTTACAAAATGTCACAGATCAAAAAATTATCTCCGTCGGTAATCAATTAAGTATTCCCCAGGTAATTGGGGCCATAGATTTCATCGCTGCTACCGCTGACACCCCCAGTCAAATCGGAGTTAGCAGTAGATTTGCTGATTTAGAAGGACATTGGGCCGCTGCTTTCGTCGAAGCCTTAGTCAGTAAAGACATTATTAGCGGGTTTCCCGACGGCACTTTTCAACCAGCCACACCAATTACCCGCGCCCAATATGCAGCTTTAATCACCAAAACATTCCAGCTACCGGAAAGTAATCAACTCAATAAATTCAAAGATGTCAAATCCAACTTTTGGGCTGCCAAAGCCATAGCCAGTGCGTCCGATAGAGGCTTTTTGAAAGGCTTTCCCGATGGTACATTTCGACCCGGAAATAATATCACCAAAATTCAAGCAATAGTCTCCATTGTCAACGGTTTAAACTTAAGTGGTGGTAATCCTAACGTCTTAATGGTATACCGCGATCGCGTCCAAATTCCCAGTTACGCTACCAACGCTACCACCGTAGCTACGCAAAAACTATTAGTCGTCAACTATCCCCAACCAGATCAATTAGAACCATTGCGGGAAATTACCCGCGCAGAAATCGCAGTCCTAATTTATCAGGCATTAGTCGCCACCGGTCAAGAAAATCCCCTCCCCTCCGCCTATATTCTCAAACCAGAGACAGAGATTCCCTCCTTTTCCGATATTGTCGGCCATTGGGCAGAACCATTTATTCGGGCATTAGTTAGTATGAACTTAACCCAGGGTTTTGCTGATGGCACATACCAACCAGATCAAGTCATGAGCCGCGCTCAATATACAGCTTTAATTGCGGCCGCCTTTAATCCCCCAGCCAAACGTCCGTCCCCAGAATTTACAGACATAGCCAAGGATTTTTGGGCAGCTAATGCCATTGAAATCGCAGCCAGAGGTGGTTTTGTAGGCGGATTTAGCGATCGCACCTTCCGTCCTACCCAAAACGTCCAACGGCTGCAAGTCATCGTCTCCCTGGTCAACGGACTGGGGCTTGTGGCAACTGCTCAAAAAACCCTGACCTACATTGACCAAGAGAAAATTCCCGAATACGCCCGCACAGCCGTTACCATCGCCACCCAGCAAAAAATTATTGTTAATTATCCCGACCCCAATTTACTAGCACCAACCAGAGAAGCCACCCGTGCCGAAGTTGCAGCAATGGTGTATCAGGCATTAGTCGCCAGTCAGCGCACAAAAGTTATTAACTCACCATATATTGTTTTGCATATCAGCAATTGACAAGTAGAATGGAAAACACTGCCTATGACTTTTGCTGCTGGTGAAAAAAAACACTCATGTAGCTAAAAGTACGTTAGACTAGATGCGATGGGTGCAATGTTTATACCTATTGCCTATAACTCACAGCCCATGTTAACAACAGCCCCGGTCACTCAAACTTTCGCCGCTCCTGCAGAACTAGCAGCTAAGTTATTAACTCACTACAGCTTTGATCTTAACGGATACAATGTCAGTGAGTTGATTACCCAATGGCAATCTGAATATCCCCTGCATTGGTTACACTTGGCAGTTATTGAAGCTTTGTATCAAGGTCGTTATAAAGCCGTATCTGTCCAGCGAATCTTGACCTTTTGGCGACGAAAGGGCGAGACAACGTACCATTTCAATATGGAATTTGAGCGCATGATTTGTAGCAAATTTCCTGAACGGCTCACTTCTGTCTCCTTACCAGTTTTACCACCCACCAAACAGGAAATCAGGATGGAAGAATATAAAAATCTTCGTCTATTACCTGCTCCAGTGAGTTATACGTATCAAATAAATAATAATTTACAGTCAACAGAAGAAAAACGAGACTATGCTTCAAAAAGCCTAGCCCCAGCCCCTTCTTCTCAGCAATTAACCGAAAATATCAGACAAAAACAAGTTATTGAGGAAATTTCACCCCCACCAGCCCAACAGTTGATGCTACCAGCAACAGCCAATCATCCCCCTATCGGTCAGTTTATGCCCCAAAAGAGCGATCGCACCGAATCCTTCACCTCCAAACTCAAATCCATGACCGGTGAAAGATTGGAGTTGGCATTTTGAGAAGAAGGCAAGAGGCAACAGGCAAGAGGCAAGAAAAATATCAATTCAATATTTCCCTGTTCCCTATTCCCTATTCCCTATTCCCTATTCCCTATTCCCTGTTCCCCATTCCCATTCCCAATTCCCAATTCCCCATTCCCATTCCCCATTCCCTATTCCCTATTCCCTATTCCCTATTCCCTGTTCCCTATTCCCTATTCCCTATTCCTGTGACTTGCACCATAAAATGAGCTTTTAGCTCATTTTATGCTTCAGGAAGTAGGTGTTCATTTTATTTCACAGTCTCAACCACTGATTTTAACCCTTTGCTATTAAAGAGGTCTACTGCTTTAGCGGCACTTTCTTGACTATTGAAAATTCCCACTTGCATCACCCTACGACCTTGCCAAACCTTGGGAAAAGCATCATTAACTAGAGAAACGACTAAATTCTCTTGCTGCTTATTGGCAACCATCACTAACACCCGGTAACTGACATTTTGACCAGTAGCCGTAGACATTTTGGGGTTTGATCTAGTGGCGGCTTGAGGGGCTACAAATTCAATAGCGCCCGAATCAAGTTGGGTATAATTAAATTGAGGTGAATTGGCTGAATTATTGGGTGATGATGGCAATTGATTGGGATTGGCAACAGGTTGAACTTTTAAGGGTGTTACCGTTCTTTGAGGGGGAGTAAAAGTGATAGGTTTGCGGACTGAACTTGATGTTAATGAAGGATTAGTACCAGAAATTCTGTCTGTAGATGCGGTTGTACCTTTCAAATCCACATTACCGCTGATGCGACTACTAACCAAATTATTTCCAGCCGCAGAAATTACCAACTTAGCAGCTTTGGCGTTGATATCAAGACGACTATTATTGCGGAAGATATTCTTTCCGGGGTCATAACTACTACCTAAATCTGGTTTAGCTTGGGCAATTACGACTAAACCATCTTCTCTGTTACCTTGAATAAGATTATTCCTTAACATCGGTGTAGCATTGGCTTGGATGATAATCCCCGATCTATTATTCTGAATTTGGTTAGCTACCACCACAGGAGCAGCATTTTGGGCAATATTAATCCCAAAACCAGTTTCTTGAAAGATATTTTCCCTGATTTCGGGGCGAGCATTCCCAGAAATAGTTATGCCATTAGCACCATTGCGAACAAAAACATTTTTACTAATACTGGGTGTGCCATCACCAGCGATCGCAATTCCATCTTGGGTATTATTAGCAAAGGTACTTTCCCGAACTAAAATATTACTGGATTCAATCCATAGTCCATAACCACGAGGATTGGTATTAGTAACGGTGACACCACTCAAACTAGCTTGGTTAGCACCAACAATAGTCACATTTTGACCACCAAACTTGCGGCTAAGAAATTCGCCACCACCGGTAATTCTCACAGTTTGGCCTTTATTGTTAATATTGCCTTGAATGGCTATACCTGGTTTCAACATTAAAGGAAATGCTTCTCCACTTTGGGTGCTATATGTACCAGAAGAGAGGATAATTACACTATTGGATGGTGATGCTTCTAAGGCTTGGCTAATTGTCCGCCAAGGTGCGCTGATACTACCATTACCTGTTTTGTCATTTCCTGTACTGGGGTTGACAAATGACTGGTTAATCTGAGAAATTGTTTTTTCACCTGGAAGTATTTGTTCGCTGACCTTCGGAACTTGAGCAAATACACCACTTACACTTGTCATCAAGAGTATGGTACTCGTCACTCCTAAACCAACTGTTAAACTCAGAATTGAGCGACTTAGGGATTTATGCCGGGTGTTCACAGATTTTTGGGGGACTATCATTTTTTTATAAAACTCCTCTAAAACTTATAGCAACAATACTGAAAGTCTATTTGGATCTGAGACTGGATATCAACAGCTACCTGGCAACTACTATACAATTATTTTTATACTATTTGTTAGTAGTATGTCCACGATGTGACGGGGATCTTGACTTGACCACGATTAGTTAGCAAATATTAAAATATTAAAATATAGGATTTACCCATTGACAAGATTCCCCAAATATGTATCATGAATTTTATCCCTTGTAGGGTGCGTCAGACATGATATTTTGACAAAAAAACAGATTTCCTCTATCTGACCCACCCTACTCAATAGCGTAAGTCCTAAAATATTAAAATATTAAAATATGAATCAGGCTGGCTATTACTATAAAAACATTAAAAATGAGGTTCTGTAATGGTTTCAGCCCATAGTCACACACAAAAAACTGTTTATCGCATTTTAGATGCTAATTTAGATCGCGCTCGTGAGGGTTTGCGAATTATTGAAGAATGGTGTCGGTTTGGTTTAAATAATGCCCGGTTTTCAGGTATATGTAAACACCTGCGCCAAGAGTTGGGTGTTTGGCATACGGCAGAAATCCGCGCCGCCCGCGATACACCGGGTGATCCAGGAACGGATTTAAGTCACCCCCAAGAGGAACAACGGGCTGATATTACATCGCTATTACAGGCTAATTTTTGCCGTGTACAAGAAGCATTGCGGGTATTAGAAGAATATAGCAAGCTTTATCATGAAAATATGGGTATGGCTTGTAAAGAAATGCGTTATCAAGTTTATACGCTAGAAAGTAATTTGATGGGTTATCAGCGTCATCAGTTATTATGGCGATCGCATTTATATCTGGTAACATCTCCCGCAGATAATTTATTCGCCATTGCCGAAGCAGCCCTTCAAGGTGGTTTAACTCTGTTACAGTATCGGGAAAAGACCGCTGATGATTTAGTCCGCCTAGAACGGGCGACAAGACTGCGGGAATTATGTCACCATTACGGTGCTTTATTCATTATTAATGATCGGGTGGATTTGGCTTTGGCTGTGGACGCTGATGGTGTCCATTTGGGACAACAGGATATGCCCATTGCTATAGCGCGTCAATTACTAGGAACTCAGCGGATTATCGGACGCTCGACCACAAATCCTCAAGAAATGCAAGGGGCAATTGCCGAAGGTGCGGATTATATTGGTGTGGGACCTGTGTATGAAACACCGACTAAAGCGGGTAAAGCCGCAGCGGGTTTAGAGTATGTGCAATATGTATCCCAAAATTGTCAAATTCCCTGGTTTGCGATTGGGGGAATAGATATGAATAATTTGAATGATGTGATGAATGCAGGAGCGCGACGGGTAGCTGTAGTGCGATCGCTTATCGAATCAGATCAACCTACATTGTCAACTCAGTATTTTCTTTCGCAACTGCACCGGATCAAATAAATCAGGCGTTGCTGATTAAGGGTATGAATTTTAGTCTCACGCAAAGGCGCAAAGACGCACTGAGGTTTGAGTTTTAAAGATTCAATTTGGGAATTTCATACCTCAATTCAGCAACGCCATAAATCAATAGAACCCCGGCGATTAGAAATCGCGGCTATACAAACAAAGTCCGCCTTCGCGGACTACTTCTGGTTTATATCCTACCTTCGGCACCCTAAACTGTCACACAACGAAAATTGGTCGTTTGGAGATTTGGTTTTAGCGAACTGCTTGCAGCAGCGCTTCGCTATCGCCTACCAATATTTCTTGGTTTTGGTACAAAATACAACATTAAATGGGGATAAAAATCAGAAAAAACCCATTGTGACACCGGGGGGTGCGGAATGTGGGTTACATCGTCAATTTTGGACGGAAACTCAAATCAAAAATGGCGATCGCTTGGAAGTAGTCACAATAGTTGGTGGTGGTTAATTCAACAAGCAGGAATAGATTCAGGACTATATAACCAGCAATGATAGGTTTTCCGTATTTTAAGGATTACAAATCGGCAGATTTTAAGCTAATTAGTTCTTATTTGCGGGATACTCAATACTACAAAACAAAGTGCATAATGTGGCAGACAAAAAAATGTTATGGGTAGGAATTGGTTGCCAAAAAGGAGTTTCTCAGAAACTAATTAATACTGCAATTAAACAAGTTTTTCAAAAATACCAACTTATATATAGTGAAATATCTGGAATTGCAACTATTGATAAAAAAGCCTCAGAAATTGGTTTAGTAGAATTTTGTAACTCAGAAAAGTTACCTTTAAAAGTCTTTAGTTCTGAACTTTTAAATAGTGTCCTTGTTCCCCATCCTAATCATAGTATTACTGAGTTAGTGGGAACATCTAGTGTAGCCGAGGCTTCGGCTATGCTTGCAGTCTCGAAAATCACATCTGCGAAAATAATATTATTAGTTCCTAAACAGATTTTTCGATTATCAGGGGAAATGGGAGCAGTCACAGTAGCTGTGGCTAAAAGTGATTAGAAACTAAATATTTAGTCAACGATATTAACTATTTGGTTAATAATACCAGAGACAATTGATAAAACAATTGAACCTAAAAAAGCAGGAATAAAACCCCGAATTTCAAAACCATAACCGGGAGTTATCGCACTGGCAAACCATAGAGTTAAACCATTAATCACCAGGGTAAATAAACCTAAAGTTATTAAGGTAATGGGAAATGCTAAAATCTGCAAAATTGGCCGGACAATGGCATTTACTAAACCAATGACAACAGCGGCAATTAAGGCAGCAGTAAAACTCGTGAGAATAATTCCGGGGACAATTTTAGAGGTAATTAACAATGCTACCGCAGTACCAAGCCAAGTTAAAATAAAGTGCTTCATAGTTTAATGTTATTGGGAAGTGCGTTTTAAGAAAACTTTCCATGTACCACCACCGACTACACCGTCAGGTTTTAAGCCATAACGAACTTGTGCAGCTTTGACTGCCGTTTCTGTGGATATTCCGAAATATCCGTCTATCTTACCATTTAAGAACCCCAAGTTTTGTAGTTGTTTTTGCAATTTAATCACTTCTGTACCACTCATGGATAAACGCAAAATTGGCCATCCTTCGTCAGTATATTGGATGCCGGGCATTTGTTGATCGGGAGGAGTGGGTTGAATGCTGGTATTTTGTGGATTTTTGGTGGTTGGGCGTTTGGTAATTTGTGGTTTTGTAACTCTTGCAGGTTGTGTGGGAACAGTTGTAAAACTACTGGCAGGTTTAGCTGTGGTAGCGGTAATAGTTGATGGGCTGGGAAATAGTTTTTGCCATGTGATATTATCTACATTACCAGTGGGGTTTAAACCGGCAGCTTGTTGAAATTGGGCGACGGCAATGACTGTACTTTGTTGATATTTACCATCTACAGCGCTCCCATAAAATCCTAAAAGCTTTAAAGCGGCTTGAAGTTCGGTAACTCGCTCACCTTGACTACCCATGTTCAGGGGCGGACGATTAATTTTAATGTCTGTGTTAACTTGGACAATTTTGAGTGGTGTGGCTGTGGAAATGAACCCAGTAGAAGTAATTAAGGCGGGTGTTGCGGTTAACAAGATTAAGCAAGACCAAGAATTTGCAATCATGTTGGGAATACTAGCTATCAAAGTATTTTTCATACAACTTTTGTATAATTTTCTGATGCTGATCTTACACTTGTTGCGATCGCTTTGTTAGTTGTTAATTTTTTGGGGATGAAGATCAAACATCACTGCATATTTCCAGGATTTTACTTTGTTGGGTTTTCTTGCGTCAACCCAACCGCAGTAATTCAAGGTTTTAGACGGTCCTAAAGCTTAGTCAATGTCTTCATAGAAGAGTCGCGCTCGTTGCCCACACTCACCCGTTCGCGCAAGCGTGCCACAAGGCATAGGGTATTGTGTGAAGTATGTCACAAAGTAGCTGTATGAATTGCTTCCTCTGGTCCTACTAAGGATAGATAAGGTGCTTGTAAATATTTACGAGCGGCGGTAATTGCTTCTGTGGTAGTCACATTATTAATTAATTCGGAAAACTGTTGGTCAAATTCAATCCCTAAACCCAAAATTTCATACCAACCATATATTTGAGCAATATGTCCATTAGTTTGTTTACCCAAAGCATATTGACCAATGATTTTATTTTTAGCAGTTTGTAATGCTTCTGCTGACAGTTCGGTGGTAGATAATAATTCTACTTCTTGGCGAAGTCCATTAAAGGCAACTTTGGTGTTTTCCGGTGCTGTCCCAATATAAACCACGAAGGAAGCGGGAAAAAGTCGAGTCGAATAAATAGCAGATACGTCATAAGCTAAACCTTGCTTTTCTCGCAATTCTACAAATAAACGACTAGAAAGACCATTCCCTAAATAGGTAGCAAGTAACTTGAGGGCTGCATATTCTGGGTTGGTTACTGATGGTCCTAAATAACCCAACATGATAATTGATTGTTGTGTATTTAGGGGTTTAAGACAGGGTTTGGGTGATGCGGTAATTGACGGTAAATTAAGAGGAGGTTGAGCGGAATCTGGTATTTCCCAATCACCAAAAATTGTTGTGACTAATTTCTCAGCTTGTTCTGCTGTAATGCGTCCAGCAATACTAATTACAATCTTATCAGGACGGAAATGAGTTTGATGATATTCTACTAAGTCATCACGGGTAATGCTGCTCATGGTTGTTTCATCACCTAAAACTGACATGGAGTAGGGATGATTTGGGTACATTACCTGACGCAGTTGTTCAAAAGCAAGTCCAAAAGGTTGCTCTTTTTGGGAACGAATATCTTGGATTGCTAACCGTTTTTCTAGTTCTACTTGATTTTCGGGAAAAGTAGGCGATCGCAATAATTGTCCGGCTAATGTTAAAATATCAATAAAATCAGCAGTTACAGTTTTCAAAGATAGCACAAAATAATCTGTAGCCGCATCTGTCCCTAAACTAGCCCCCACAGATTCGACTTTTTCGGCAATTTCTAAACTTGATAAACCATCACATCCCTTTGTCATTACCGCTGATAACAAATGCGCTAAACCAGCTTTTTCTCGCTGTTCATAACAACTACCAGCGCGAATAAAAACCCGTCCTGCAATAATATCGGCAGCTTGATTTTCTGATACTAATAAAACAATGCCATTACTTAATACAGTGCGATGAATTAGAGAGCGACTATTAATAGTTTGCATTTTTAATTTCACAGGTTAATAACTAACAAGGTTGGAGAATTGTCACAGCATAATTAGCAGGGGAAAGATACTGTTGAGCTAATTTTTGCAGTTCTTGAGGATTGAAAGACTGGATTTCTTGGGGATAGGTAACAGCTAATTCAGCATTAGCAATGGTATGATAATAACCATAAAAATTAGTTAGCTGATTTGGTGTTTCTGTAGAAAAGGCATAATCATTGCATAAAAACCTTTGAATCCGATTGAGTTCTGATGAACTAATTTCTTGATCTTGTAATGCTTGTAAATGATTACAAATCAACTCTTCAACTCGTTCCAGATATTCTGATTCTAACCAAGCTGTAATTGTCAATAAACTTGATTGTTGCTGTAGAGAGAAATCACAGCATATTTCTTGCACAAGTTGCTTTTCTTCCCGCAAATCAGATACTAACCGAGAAATTCTTCCTGCTCCTAACAGCGCTGATAATAATTCTAAACCATGAACAGCCCGCAATTGTTCTGCTCCCGGAACTTTCCAACCCATCATTAACCGCGCTTGTTCCAGTCTGGGTAAAATTAACTCATGACGACGAATTCCTTTAATTACCGGCGCTGCAACTTTGGTAAATTGGGGACAATGATCCCGTTGAGGAAAATCTGCAAATGTCCGGTTTACCAATTCCCTCGCGGCTGTTTCGCTAATTCCCCCCACAATTACCACAGTCATATTTTCTGGTTGGTAGTAACTGCGATAAAAGCAGCGCATAGCTTCTGGAGAATGCTGCATTAATTCTTGCTCAGTTCCCAATACAGAACGTCCATAAGGATGGTGTTGGTAAACATTTTTAACAAGAGATTGAAAACCCACCCAATCAGGATCATCATTATAACTACGAATTTCTTCTAACACCACATCCCGTTCCCTGATAAATTCATCGTCAGGAATGGCTGCATTCAGGAGTAATTCGCCTAAATGGGGGAGGGTATGCTCTAGATGATTAGCCGCAGTTGTAATGGAATAATGGGCGTAATCGTGGCTAGTTGCGGCATTACTCACCCCGCCGATTTTTTCGATGTGATAATCAAATTCCCCAGGCAGCAGGTTTGGTGTACCCTTAAAAATCATGTGTTCTAGAAAATGTGCCATTCCAAACCAGGGTTCTGGTTCTAGGTTAGTTCCCGCACGCACCCAAACGTCAGCTACCACTACGGGTGTAGTGGATATCTCTTGGTGAATGAATGTCAAGCCATTATCTAATTTGATAACTGAACCGGGAAACACGTTGTTAGTTAGTTGTTTTGACAATTTTTATAGCTTCAACCATAATCTAATTTTGTTATTCTAACCTTGATTTTCACGACTTATACCAATTTTATGTGAAGCTCCATATAATAATCATCCATCCGTATTTATCTGCGTTCATCTGCGTTCATCTGCGGTCAATAATTCTTGATATCTTATTCTATGCAGCTTTATCTTAAACTAAGAACGAACCGCAGAGGACGCAGAGGACACAGAGAAATCAGGGTTTGAGGGGTTTTTTGCGTCAGTCCTAAATTTGATGATATGGACGTTCCATGGAACGTCTCTACATTATTGATCATCAAATGTCTCATTTAAACGGCTAGATTTTCCATTTTCCAAGTTGCTAAATTTGCTAAAGAGCGATCGCGATAACGTCCATATTTTTCGGGTTTACTCTTAATTTTCACACCCAAATCTGGAACAATCCCAAAATTAGGAGCCATTGGTTGAAAATGCTTAGGAGCAGCGGATCTGATAAACTCAAATAAAGCCCCCATCATGGTTGTCACGGGCAAAATCAGCGGTTCTTTCCCTAACGCTAATCTAGCTGCATTTGTTCCCGCTAACCAACCTCCTGCAGATGCAGCAGTATAACCTTCTGTTCCTATTAATTGTCCCGCGGCCAATAACGTTGGACGTTCTTTAAATTGCAAACTTGCAGACACTAACTGTGGTGCATTTAAAAAAGTATTGCGGTGCATGACTCCTAATCTCACAAATTCGGCTTTTTCCAAACCAGGAATCATTTGAAATACGCGTTTTTGTTCACCCCACCGTAAATTAGTTTGAAAACCTACCATATTCCAAAGTTGACCGGCTTTATCTTCTTGTCGTAATTGAATTACCGCATAATTACGTTCTCCATTGCGAGGATCTGATAAACCCACTGGTTTTAGTGGACCATAACGCATGGTATCTTCACCTCTTCTGGCCATTTCTTCAATTGGTAAACAAGCTTCAAAAAATTTCGCTGTTTCTTTTTCAAAGTCTTTTAATTCTGTTTGTTCCGCTTGACAAAGTGCTTCTCGAAATTGTAAATACTGCTCTTTATTCATCGGACAATTCAGATAAGCTGCTTCACCTTTGTCATAGCGAGAAGCCATAAATGCAATATCTTTATTGATAGAATCTCCCGCAATAATGGGACTTGCAGCATCAAAAAAGTTGAGGTATTCCATGCCCGTAAATCGTTGTAAATCTGCGGCTAAATCGGGACTGGTTAAGGGTCCTGAAGCTAAAACGACAATACCTTCGGGAATGGCTGTAACTTCCCCCCGTCGAAAATCAATTAAAGGGTGATTGGCTAGGGTTTTGGTCAAATCTTCCCCAAATTGTCCTCTATCTACCGCTAAAGCGCCACCGGCGGGGACTGCGTGTTCATCTGCTTTGGAGATGACAATAGAACCGAGTTGGCGGAGTTCTTCGTGTAATAGACCGGCGGCGCGATCGCTCGCCATTGCCCCGAAAGAGTTACTACAGACCAATTCTGCCAAATTTTCGGTATGATGGGCAGGACTGAAGCGTTTAGGGCGCATCTCGTGGAGAATCACAGGCACGCCGGCTTGGGCTATTTGCCATGCTGCTTCTGTTCCTGCAAGTCCGCCGCCAATTACTTGTATCGCTTGTTGTGTCATAGTTGTTTTTTTAATTACTTGGTTTGGTTATAATAACAAGTAAGAGCAGATCAGAATTTTAAATCCTCAATTCCAAATTAAGAAACAGCATATTGAGAATGTTGTCTCAGTGCAGGATAATGAAAACCAATGACAATTTCTTGTTTAGAAATTCCCATTGCTTCTAGTTCTTCACCAACATCAATATCTGTATTATTTTCCTGAAGCCAGATTTTTCCATCTTTGATATCAAAATGAAATATACAGGAATGAATTCGACGTTTTTTATCCCAACCAGTTCGCAATAAAAGGTAATGATCATTTTCTGTATCAAAGATCAATTGGGTTTCCATATTTTGATCTTCTGAGCCATATTTTGCGTATTGGGTGAGAAGTTCTCGCAAACATTGGCGATAGAAATTTAGTCTATCCATAATTTTATTACCTCTGTTAAGTAGGTTGGCGTTAAAAATTGTCGTTGGGACAAGGGAACAGGGAACAGGGAACAGGAAGAGAGTTTTGGGCGATTTTACTTTTCTTCACATACCTTTAATTTTTTCGATTCACCTACTTACTTCATTATTTCATGTTTTCATCTGTGTTATCAAAATAAGTTTTAAGAATATAAATAATTGCAGCACAAAAGGGTGTTAATTGTTCATTGGAATCAAATTCTTGATAACCCTGAATTAGTAATTCAATTTCTTCCTGAGAACATCCATCAATTAGTGGTAGTAGCTTTTGAATTTCTTTACGTCTTGATATTTGTAATATAGGTTGATTAAGTCCCAATTTATTAATTGTTTCCTTTGCGGCATCTATCATTGTAGAATTATTACTGTGTAAAATTTCCCCAAAACCTGTATATCTAAAATATTCAGCACAGTTTTCTAATAAGGGAGAAACTGTAAAATCAGCATCATACCAATTATCTTTCTTCGGTCCACAGTGTTTTTGTGCTGGAGGTATTTTTTGGGGATTTTTCCAGTCTGGTTCATCACCTTCTCCCGGACAAGAACCTAAAAAATTAGAGTATTCTAGTTTTAGATTTGGGTAGTGTTGACGTGGTTGAAAATGTTCAATATGGCTAACATCTATTGTAATACGAACTCCACAGTAGCAACATATATAACCTTGTTCTTTTAGTAATTCCTTATGTACATCACTTTTTTCAGGTTTCTGAAAGTTTTCCCAAGTAGGTTTCCAATCATCATTTTCTTGAGCTTTCCACTCAGAAAAACTCGATGGTTCTAAATTCTTTCTAATATACTTCATCTACCCAAAATCTCCCTTCTTCTAATCAGCACATCTGCGCTTGCAAATTCTGGCTCATTATATCCAATATCTTGTTCAAGACTTTGTTTTAATTTGCGAGCTTCAGGAATATTACCATTATCAATTAATCTGAACAACTCTAGAAAACGATTTTTAATTTCTTGTTTACGTTCAGGAACATCCATTAAATCCTCTAAAATTTGATTACTGTCCCTACCATAGGAGCTTTCAGGGCGTTTGGCAATTATACAATTTTCTATTTTTTCTAAAATATAAATTCCTTGAGGTTTAACTTCTCCAATTACTTGCGGTGAATGAGTAGTAACTATAAATTGACAATTAGGAAATGTTCTAGTTAAAGCTGGGACAATTTCTCTTTGCCATTTTGGATGTAAATGCAGTTCAATTTCATCAATTAAAACTACTCCAAAACCATGAAGGGGATTTTCTAAACCAGGGTTAGCAATAGCTAATCTTCTCGCTAAATCTCCTACCATTGCTAACAAGCATTTTTCACCATCAGATAATTGATTAACTATTAATTCTTCACCATCTTTTTGTAATGTCATTCTTAAAGGAGAACGACGTACACGCAATTTAGTAAAATTGGAAATTAATGAAGATATGGCTTGTCTAACTGCTTCTAATTGTTTATCTCGATAATCAGGATTATTTTCTAGACGTAATTCATTTTCTAAATCTTCTTGTTTTCTAAACCATTCAAAGAAAATTCTAAACTCACTTCCTGTACCACTGAGTGCATTTTCATAAGTATCTATTTGTTCAAATGAATGTTGTTTGCGAATTTTTAAGGTAATATCCAGAACTGCACGATTAGTTGAGTAATAAATAATAACAGGAAGATTGTATTCCTCAGATAAGGATGAGGATAATTTATGTTTAATATTTTCAGTAATCTTGTTTATTTCAGATAAATTTGTACTTGTATCTTTCATCCGTCCTTTTTTAACCTTAGTCAAAGACCAAGTAAATTTTTGAGATTCAAAATCAGTTATTATTTCATTATGAGTTTCATTTTTATCATTTTTTATGTCTTCTTCTGTAAATAACCTTCCTGAAGCTGTTGAGTGTTGAATAGCACTAGAAAAGCGCGATAATAGAATAGCTAAACAATCAAGAATACTTGATTTACCTACACCATTAATACCAATAAAAACGGTTGGTTCTTTTTCCTCAAAATCTATTGTCAAATCACTAATTCCGCGAAAAGATTGCATTTTTAGTCGTTTAACTCTCATGGTTTTCAATAAAAATTAGCGAAGTTTATTACATCTTATCTCATCTTTGTAATTCACTCAGTAGCAAGTAAAGAATAGATTATGAAGAATATTATAATCCGTAGTTGACGTATTGGGTGATAAATTCTTGAAAATATTGGTGATCTAATAATAACTAATGATTAAAATAGAAGTGGTTAGGCGTTATGGGGTTTTAGGAAGATGAGTTGGACAGAACAACTAGAGCAGTTAAAAGAGTTATTTAGAGAAATGGATCAGGCTTTAATAGCCTATTCGGGGGGAGTTGACAGTACATTGGTGGCTAAGATTGCTTATGATGTGTTAGGCGATCGCGCTTTGGCTGTAACAGCCGTTTCCCCTTCTCTATTACCGGAAGAATTAGAAGACGCGAAAATTCAAGCCGCAACTATCGGAATATCTCACAAAGTTGTCCAAACACAAGAAATGGACAATCCCAATTACACATCTAACCCAGTCAACCGTTGTTATTTTTGCAAAAGTGAATTACACGATACCCTCAAACCTTTGGCTTTAGAGTTGGGTTATCCTTATGTAGTAGATGGTGTAAATGCAGACGATTTACATGATTATCGTCCGGGTATTCAAGCTGCAAAAGAAAGAGGTGCGCGATCGCCTTTAGCAGAAATTGGGGTGACTAAAGCCGAAGTTCGGCAAATTTCCCAACAATTAGGTTTACCTTGGTGGGATAAACCCGCTCAACCCTGTTTAAGTTCGCGCTTTCCCTACGGTGAAGAAATTACCATCGCCAAATTACAGCGAGTCGGTAGAGCCGAAATTTATTTACGAAATTTAGGTTGGCAAAATTTACGAGTCCGTTCTGAAGGTGATACAGCCAGAATTGAATTATCACCGGATAAAATTAAAGATTTTGTCTCAACTACAGATTTACCAACTTTAGTATCCGCATTTCAAAACTGGGGATTTATCTATGTCACCTTAGACTTAGAAGGCTATCGTAGTGGTAAATTAAATCAGGTTTTACCTCAAATTGCATTAACAAACTAGGGCTGATTCTTCTAAACTTGATGATTGTCAACTTTAGAAGAATTTCTCACATATTCCCTAAAAACTGAAGATAATTGAAACAAGATTTTATCATTTTTTCTTTTCGTGACTAACGTTAAACTGTGGAATAATTCTTATGGAATTACCCTGATTGTTTTTATGTCCGCAAAAGAATCTGATCTAAAAATTCAGGCTCAAGTAATATTAGATGCAATAGCTTTTACTTCCTTTGAGCAATGTCAACCCTTAAACCGCAGGTTTGATAACATATCTCGAAGTCCTGGTATCTACGCTATTAGACACAAAACGGAAAGATTACTTTACATTGGTAAAGCACAAAATCTACGTAGTCGTTTCAGTGGAGGTCACAAAGCTTTTTTATAGGCATGGCTAGATAAATATAGAGACGAAGATGTGCGTATTGCAGTACAAGCAATTTCTCATTGGGAAAATCCTGGGCTATTATTGGAATTAGAAGCAATTATTCTCAGAGCTACTGAACCTCCTTACAACGTTCAAATACCAAGTGAGCAGTAACATTATGCAAGTAGAACTTTTAGAGCAACTTTCCGCTACTGACGCTAAAATTATCTTAGAACGCTTACCAGAAAAAATCAAAGCAGCTTTAATTGCCCGTGCTGCTGAAATTGACTATCCAGTAGAAGCTATTATTGAAATGGCGATCGCTAGTTTCCTAGATACCGAAGCATTAGGTTTCGCAGACTGCAAACCAGGACGAGGACAATAGCAAACAACAAATATATATTAGTATTATTGAAAACTAATATATGGTCACTAAAATCATATACAAATCTGCAACTATTGTAACTGTTGTCATGGAGAATAAAATCATTGTTCCATAAATTGACTCAGTTCGATAATATTGCAATCGGAATCTTGAATAAAAATTGCAGACTCTGTATAATTTGCATTTTTTTGTTTTGTTAAAAT